>JACMKN010000136.1 GCA_014380135.1 Deltaproteobacteria bacterium | reverse complement strand
GAAAAAACCAAGACCCAGGCGATTGTTACTGTGATGGAAGATTATGTGCGCCGTAAAAAAATGGAAGATCTGTTGGCCCTGCGCGGCAAAATTTCCATTGACTACGAATGGGAGCGGGAAGAGGAGGCCGAACTAAAGGCTGCCGAGGAGCGTGAGCGTTATGGCGCCGAATAGGATCCTGCCGGATACTTGTGCCTGGATCGACTTCTTCAGGGGCAGGCAGACGCCTTTGGCCGAAATGCTGGGAGATTCTCTGATACGGTTGGAGGTTGTCACCTGCGGGGTTGTGCTTTATGAACTGCTGCAGGGCTTAAAGAATCCAGGCGAAGAAGTGCTGGTACAGAATGCGCTGCAAGCCTTGTCGCACCTGGAAATGACACGGGATCTGTGGATCAGTGTCGGGCGGCTTTCGGCTCAATTGCGGGCTGCTGGTCATACGCTGCCTCTCTCCGATGTTATGATCGCTGCAATTGCCTTGGAAAACGGGTGTGCGGTCCTGACCGTTGATCGCCATTTCGAGGCAGTGCCTGGCCTTACGCTTTTGAATGGGGAGTGATATGACTACTATCTATCTCGACTGCCAGGCCGGCATCTCCGGCGACATGACCGTCGGGGCGCTGCTGGATCTGGGGGTGCCGCTGGAGCACCTGCGGGCCGAGCTTGACAAGCTGGGATTGCCGCCGGACTCCTTCGCACTATCGACCCGGCGCACCGCACGGCAGCAGATGGCCGCGCTCAAATTTGACGTGACGCTGCATGATCAGCAGACCCACCGGGATTATGCCGATATTGACGAGCTGATTGCCGTCAGCGCATTATCCGATTCCGTCAAGGAGCGGGCAAGGGCAATCTTTCGCCGCCTGGCCGAGGCTGAGGCCAAGGTGCATGGCGTTCCGCTTGCCGAGGTGCATTTTCACGAGGTCGGAGCGCTGGACTCGATCGTCGATATAGTCGGCACGGCGGTCTGCCTGGATTACCTGTCTGTCGAGGCGATCTACGCCTCGGCTCTGCCGCTGGGGAGCGGTTTTGTCAGCACCGCCCACGGACGTCTGCCGGTGCCGGCCCCGGCTACGGCAGAGCTGCTGCGGGGTATGCCGCTGCATGGTGACTGCGGCCCTGGAGAACGGGTCACGCCGACCGGGGCGGCCATTCTGGCGGCGCTGACGGACGGCTTTGGGAAACGCCCGGAGATGCTGCTGGACAGGATCGGCTGCGGTGCCGGCAGCAAGGATTTCAGTGATTGCCCCAACATCCTGCGGGCCTTTCTGGGCAAAGCGGTCGCAGCCGACCGGCCGGCCGATCAGGTGCTCGTGGTGGAGACCAATATTGACGACTCGACTCCGGAAGTGCTGGGCTATGCCATGGAGCGATTACTTGAGCAAGGGGCGCTGGATGTCTGCTTCACCCCGATCCAGATGAAAAAGAACCGTCCGGCCGCCATGCTCTCGTTTCTCTGCCGTCAGGAACAGCTTGAGCCACTGACAAGGATCGTGCTGAGCGAGACCTCGGCCATCGGCCTGCGCCACTATCGTGCCGACCGCACCGTATTGGAGCGCCGGATTGTGGCGCTGCCGACGGAATTTGGTCCGCTGCGTTTCAAACAGGTATTTGATAGGGATGGAAATATGCTGCGAGCGGCCCCGGAATACGAGGATTGCCGCCGGATCGCCCTTGAACTGGGCATAGCCTGCCGGGAAGTCATGGTACGGGTGCAAAGCACAGGAGTGTCAGAACGATGAGAATTTCCACCTTGAGTATCGGCGACGAGCTGATCTGCGGCCAGACCACCGACACGAATGCCGGCAGTATTGCCGCTGCTCTGCTCACTGAGGGTTTGCGGGTTCAGCGGCATCTGACCGTCGGCGACAATGAACCGGATATCATGAACGCATTGGACGAGCTCGGACGGATCAGCGACATGCTGATCGTGACCGGCGGCCTGGGTCCCACGGCCGATGACCTGACCTCCCGCGCGGCGGCTCGCGCCACCGGGCGGCGGCTGGTAATCAATGAGGATGCGCGTGCCCATGTCCGGCTGATATCCGGCAAGCTGGACTCCCTGATCGTCTGTCCCCTGAGTGACAAACAGGCCATGCTGCCGACCAAATCCAGCCTGATCCCCAACCCCAACGGCACGGCCTGCGGCTTCCAGCTGATGCATAACGGCTGTTTCATGTTTTTCATGCCGGGTGTCCCGTCCGAAATGACCGTCATGCTGCGGGAGTCGGTGCTGCCTTTCCTGCTGGAGCGGGTGACCCGCAAGCGGGTCATTCGCTGCGTAACTCTGAATGTGTTTGGTCCCAGCGAACCGGAAGTTGATGAACTGCTGCTGGGGATTGCCCGGCCGGAGCTGGGGCTGACCCTGGGCATCTGCGTCACGTTTCCCTGGATGCGGGTAACGCTGCGGGCTGAAGCCGACCATGCCGATGCCGCCGCCGAACTTCTGTCGACGGCGGCCCATACGGTGCGTGAACGCCTGAATGATTATGTCTTTTCGAGCGGTGACTGCAGCATGGATGCCGCCGTGGCGGAACTGTTCCGCAACCGCGACCTGACACTGGCGTTGGCCGAATCATGCAGCGGCGGTTTGATCGCCAAGCGCATCACCGATATTCCCGGCAGTTCCGTATATTTCCTGGAAGGCGTCGTGACCTACGGCAACGCCGCCAAGAAGCGACTGCTGGGAGTACCGTCCGGCCTGCTGGACACAAAGGGCGCGGTCAGCTCCGAGTGCGCCTCGGCCATGGCCAAGGGGGTCCGTTCCGCCGCAGGCAGCGATCTGGGGCTGGCGGTGACCGGCATTGCCGGTCCGGAGGGGGGCGCCGACGGCAAACCGGTCGGAACCGTATTCATCTCACTGGCCGCCCCGGACGGCTGCTGGACCAAGCGCTTCCAGTTCCATGGTTCCCGGGATGAAGTCCGCAGCCTGACTGCCTGGACCGCGCTGGACTGGCTGCGGAGGTATCTGCTCCAGAGAACGGTAAGCTGATTCAGATAAACCCTTGCGGTAAATCGGCCGGATATGCTATTTTTCTACCCCTTTGATCCACAAAATCCCACCTGATTCAGGAGTACTGCCATGTCGGATAAAAACAGCGCCGCGGATAAAAACAAGGCGATTGAGCTGGCTCTCAGCCAGATAGAAAAACAGTTCGGCAAGGGCGCCATCATGCGCCTGGGCAACGATGAGCCGCTGCCCGGCGTGGATGCCATCTCCACCGGCGCCATCTCTCTGGATGTGGCTCTGGGGGTGGGCGGGGTGCCGCGCGGCAGGATCGTCGAAATTTACGGCCCGGAGTCCTCCGGAAAGACTACTCTGGCGCTGCATATTGTGGCCGAGGCCATGAAAACCGGCGGGATTGCCGCCTTCGTGGATGCCGAGCATGCCCTGGACATCGGTTATGCCCGCAAGCTGGGGGTCAAGACCGACGATCTGCTGGTATCCCAGCCGGACACCGGCGAACAGGCCCTGGAGATCGCCGAGACGCTGGTGCGCAGCGGCGCCATTGATGTACTGGTGATCGACTCGGTGGCGGCCCTGGTGCCCAAGGCCGAAATCGAAGGGGACATGGGCGATTCCCACATGGGACTGCAGGCCCGCCTGATGTCCCAGGCTCTGCGCAAACTGACCGGCATCATCAGCAAGTCCAACTGCTGCGTGATCTTCATCAATCAGATCCGCATGAAAATCGGCGTGATGTTCGGCAACCCCGAGACGACCACCGGCGGCAATGCCCTCAAGTTCTACGCCTCGGTGCGCATGGATATCCGCAAGATCGCCACCCTCAAGCAGGGGGATCAGATCATCGGTTCCCGCACCCGCGTCAAGGTGGTCAAGAACAAGGTGGCACCCCCCTTCAAAGAAGTCGAGTTCGATATCCTGTATGGCGAGGGGATCTCGCGTACCGGTGATGTGCTGGACATGGCGGTCGAGAGAAACATCGTCGAGAAGAGCGGGGCCTGGTTCTCCTATGGCAAGGATCGTATCGGGCAGGGGCGCGAGAATTCCCGCACCTGGCTGAAGGAGCATCCGGAAGTCCTGTCGGAGATCGAAGAAAAGCTGCTGGCGATTGTCAAACCGGCTCCGGTCCCGGCAGCCGCAAAGGTAAAGCCCGAGTAAATCGCGGAGGTAGTCTGTGGAACTGAACGAAATACTCACGATCGCCTTCAAGGCCAAGGGTTCGGATATCCATATCAAGACCGGTCTGCCCCCCATTGTCCGCATCGATGGCCGACTGCATCCGATTCCCAACGCCCAGCGCCTGTCGCCCGATTATGTTTCTTCCACGGCCCAGACGATGATGAATGACCGTCAGAGGCGCATCTTCGAGGAAAATTCCGAGGTGGATCTGGCCTACGCCGTCCCTGGGTTGGGGCGTTTCAGGGTCAGTGTCTATCGCCAGCGCGGTACGGTGGCGATGGTTTTCCGCTCGATCGCTTTTGTGATCCCGACCCTGGAGGGGCTTAACCTGCCGCCCGTCATACAGAAGATCTGCAAGGAAGAGCGCGGGCTGATTCTGGTGACCGGCACGACCGGTTCCGGCAAGTCCAGCACCCTGGCGGCCATGATCGATTCGATCAATCAGAGCCGCACCTGCAACATAATCACGATCGAGGATCCGGTCGAGTTTCTGCACCGCGACAACAAGAGCATCATCAGCCAGCGTGAGGTCGGGTCGGACACACCCACCTTCTCGGCGGCGCTGAAAGGTGCCCTGCGCCAGGATCCGGACGTCATCCTGGTGGGCGAGATGCGTGATTATGAAACCATCGAGACCGCCATGACCGCCGCCGAAACCGGTCACCTGGTCATGTCCACCCTGCATACGATGGATGCCGCCGAAACTATCAACCGCATCATCGGCGTTTTTCCTCCCTACCATCAGCGCCAGGTGCGGATTCAGCTGGCCAGTATCATCAAGGGGGTCGTCTCCCAGCGTCTGGTGCCCCGGGCGGACGGCAAGGGGCGTGTGCCGGCGGTGGAAGTCATGCTGGCATCGGCCCGCGTCAGAGAATGCATCGACGACAAGGAAAAGACCAAGCAGCTTCATGACGCCATTGCCCAGGGATACGTGACCTATGGCATGCAGACCTTTGACCAGTCCCTGATGAAACTGTACTCCCAGAAGCTGATCACATATGAAGAGGCCGTCCGGCAAAGCTCCAATCCGGACGATTTCGCGCTCAAGGTTTCGGGGATTTCTTCCACCTCGGATGCCTCCTGGGAGGGCTTTGAAAACAAGCCGGATGATGCTGTCGCGGAGCCGGAAAAACTTGACATCGAGAAGTACTGAACCGCAAACGGCTGAAAGCGCTTATCAGTACGCGCTGCGTCTGCTGACGGGGCGCGATTATACGTCTGCCAGGCTGCTGGGAAAACTCTCCGGGCGGGGTGTTTGCGAGCTGGATGCCGAGGCGACTCTGGTTCGTCTGCAGAACGAGGGCTGGCTGAATGACCGGCGTTATGCAGTGCGCTTTGCCGAAGCGGCGCTTGCCGACGCTCGTTTTTATGGTCCCCGCCTGAGGCAGGAGATGCGCCGCAGAGGTTTTGAGGCCGGGCTGGTTGATGATGTGCTGGGTGGTCTGCAGGAATATCTTGACGAGGGCGCCGGGATCAGAGCCATCCTGGAGCGCCGCTATCCCGACTTCAGGTTTCCGGCAGCGACGGATCGTGACAAACGCAGGATAATAGGTTATCTGCAGCGGCGGGGTTACGGGCTGTCGGCAATCATTCAGGCGCTCAAGGCCGCGCAACATGATCAGGAATACATTTTTACCTATAAGCTGAGGGGAAGCAATAAATGACAGGAACAGAGATTAGAACACGATTTTTGCAGTTTTTTGCCGAGCGGGGACACACGATCGTTTCCAGTTCGGGCATCCTGCCCAAGAATGATCCGACCCTGATGTTTACCAATGCCGGCATGAACCAGTTCAAGGACTGTTTTCTGGGGCTGGAGGACCGTGGCTATCAGCGGGCCTGCAGTTCGCAAAAGTGCGTACGGGCCGGCGGAAAGCATAACGACCTGGAGAATGTTGGTCGCACGGCCCGTCACCATACCTTTTTCGAGATGCTGGGCAACTTTTCCTTTGGAGACTATTTCAAAAAAGAGGCGATCGCTTTCGCCTGGGAGTTTTTGACCAGGGAGCTGCAGCTGGACAAGAGCCGTCTGTATGTTACGGTCTATAACGATGACGACGAAGCCGCCGATATCTGGCATCTGCAGGAAGGGGTGCCGCGCGAGCGTATCTTCCGTTTCGGCGAAAAGGATAATTTCTGGTCCATGGGCGATACCGGTCCCTGCGGCCCCTGCAGCGAGATCTTCTGGGACAATGGCTCGGAGACCGGCTGCGGCTCGCCCGAGTGCGCCGTGGGCTGTGACTGTGACCGCTACATGGAGATCTGGAACAACGTCTTCATGCAGTTCAACCGCTCGGCCGACGGGAGCATGACGCTGCTGCCCAAGCCGTCCGTGGATACCGGCATGGGACTGGAGCGGATTACCACCGTCATGCAGGGGGTCTGCTCCAATTATGACACCGACCTGCTGCAGGGCATCATCCGCCACATAGAGCGCCACAGCGGCAAGAAGTACGGCGAAAACGAGAAGGACAGCGTCTCGATGCGGGTCATCGCCGACCACTGCCGCGCCGTTACGTTTCTGATCTGCGATGGCGCACTGCCCAGTAACGAGGGGCGTGGCTACGTCCTGCGCCGCATCATGCGCCGTGCCGCTCGTCATGCCAAGATGCTGGGGGTGAGCGAGCCGCTGCTGTGCCGGATGGTCGAGGCGGTGCGTGAGATGATGGGGGATGCCTATCCGGAGCTGGCCGAGCGGGAGGCCTACATCAAGAAGGTGACGCTGGCCGAGGAGGAACGCTTTAACGAAACCCTCGATCGTGGTCTGGGATTGCTCAATGACGAGGTCGCTTCATTGCGCAGCGCCGGAAAGAATGTCATTCCGGGTGAGGTGCTCTTCAAGCTGTATGACACCTACGGTTTTCCGATCGATCTGACCGGGGACATCGTTGAATCGGAAGGTTTCACGATTGATGAAGCCGGCTTTGAAGCCTGCATGGAGAAACAGCGCGCGCTGGGGCGCGAAAACTGGAAGGGGTCCGGGGCGGCTGGTATTGCCGACATCTACAAGAACATACACAGCCGCGGAATACACTCGCAGTTTATCGGTTATGATGCCCTGACCGCCTATTCACCGATTCTGGCACTGGTGCGGGATGGGGTCGAAGCGACTTCCGCCGCCGCCGGCGACCGGGTGGATGTGATCGTCGAAGCGTCCCCCTTTTACGGTGAGTCGGGTGGCCAGGCCGGTGACATCGGCCTGATCTCGTCCGGCAGCGCGCATCTGGATGTGCTGGAAACATCGCGGCCCTTCCCGGATCTGATCGTGCATCATTGTCAGGTCAGGGAAGGGGCGGTGCGCGTGTCGGATGCGGTCAACCTGACGGTCACAACATCAGTCCGCAGGGCAACGGCCCGTAACCATACCGCCACCCACCTGCTGCAGACCGCCCTGCGTCAGGTGCTGGGCGATCATGTCAAGCAGGCCGGCTCGCTGGTATCGGCAGAGCGCCTGCGCTTTGACTTCACCCATTTCTCGGCCATGACCGCCGATGAGATTCTCCGGTCCGAAACGCTGGTCAACGATTTTATCATGAATAACGATCCGGTCACTACCCGGCTGATGCCGGTCGCTGAAGCCATTGAAGCGGGCGCCACGGCGCTGTTCGATGAAAAGTACGGGGATTCGGTACGGGTGGTGCGGGTTGGTGATGTCAGCATGGAGTTGTGCGGTGGCACCCATGTCCGGGCGGCCGGGGATATCGGACTGTTCAAAATTGTTTCCGAAGCCGGGATTGCCGCCGGCGTGCGGCGCATCGAGGCCTTGACCGGTAGCGGTGCGCTGGGCTTCATCCGGCAGATTGAGGATGAAAAACGCACGATGGCCGGCCTGCTGAAGGCTGAAGGTGGTAATCCGCTGGAAAGGCTTGAAAAACTGTTGTCCCGCCAGAAAGAGATGCAGAGAGAGATCGAAGCGTTGCAGGGCAAACTGAATGCGGCCGCTTCCGGCGACCTGCTTTCGCAAACGGTGGAAGTCAATGGCGTCAAACTGCTGGCTGTTCAGGTGCAGGTTGAAGACGTCAAGGCGTTGCGCGATCTGTCCGACACGCTGAAAGACCGTATCGGTCAGGGGGTTGTCGTACTTGGCGCCGATATCGGGGGCAAGGCCAACCTGCTGGTGGCGGTCAGCAAGGAGTTGAGTGCAAGCATAAAAGCCGGGGATATTGTCAAACAACTGGCGCCGGTTATTGGCGGCAGCGGCGGTGGCAAACCGGAACTGGCGCAGGCCGGTGGCACTTATCCGGCAAAAATAGGAGATGCGCTGGCAATGGCCGCCGCGATTCTTGCCGGCAGCTGAATGTAAGGGGAGGGACTCTGCGGAGCTTAACATGACTGAGTCGCTTAAAAAGACGGAAAAAGCTCCACTACATACACCGAAAGCAACCGTTATGGTTGTTGACGATGACGCTAATATCCGTGATCTGTGTGAACGGGCATTAATGGAATACAAGGTCCTTAAGGCCGGCAACTGCCAGGACGCTCTCTGGATGTACAAAAAAGAGTCGATTGACCTGGTTCTTTCCGATGTCATGATGCCGGGGGGCTCGGGAATCGATTTGCTCAGACAGATCAAGGTGGTCGATCCTAACGCTGCCGTCATTATAATGACCGGTTTTGCAGATAAGGAGGTCATCCTTAATGCACTTAAGGAAAATGCGGATGACTTTATCAGCAAGCCGCTCAATCTTCTTCAGTTAAGAACGGCTATTGACAAGTCTTTGGCAAAAAAGGCGCTCAAGGAAGAGTTGGCAAACATCAAGCGCGCCGACCAGCTCAAGAGCAGTTTTCTTTCGCTGATTTCACACAAACTGCGTACACCCATAACCGGCATTTCGCTTTTTCTGCAGAATATCAGACGCGGAGTTTATGAATGTAATGACGAGACGTTTCGTCAGAATGCCTCACTGGCCAATGAAGAAGCCACTCATCTCAGCCGGCTGGTTGCAGATCTGCTGACATTCAGCCGGGTCATGATCGGTGGTGAAGACACCCCCCGTGAAGAATGTGACCTGAATGCGATCGTCTCGGAATTGCTGATTAAATCACGGGAACTGCATGGCAAGCTGGCAATTGAAATCGATTTGAACCTTGGGTCATTGCCCTCGATGAATCTGGATAAACATAAGATCAGTTTTGCTCTCTACCAGATCATCGACAACGCATTCAAATTCTCGGGGGATATTGGACATGTGGGAGTTACAACAATTGCAACCAGTCATGAAGTATGCATTATCAT
>JACMKN010000135.1 GCA_014380135.1 Deltaproteobacteria bacterium | reverse complement strand
GCATGCTGGAGCAGATAGGGGCTCGTGGCGAAGATGAGCCGGTTGAACCCCGGACCGCCGTCGGGCGGCAAACTGCTCTTGTCAAGCTCCAGCAAACGTTTGATGTGTACGTTTTCATCCCTCGGATCTTTATCGTTCATGCTCTCCCCCGCTCGGCAACTCTGTCCGCCTCATGTAACAATTTTACCTGATAATCGCCTGCCGTCCAGCCGATTGACGATTATTAGCGACCTGGCCGGCAGAACCAGCGTCAAATAAAAATCCTCTTGATAAGCAACCGGTTGTGGTATAGAGTTTGATCGTGTACCAAATCTAATTAGGAGGAAACAAAAATGAAAAAGATAATCGTGTTGGTCTGCCTTGCTGCGTCCGTTTCTCTGTCAATCGGCACTGCCATGGCTGATAGTATAAAGGGCCGGGTTGGTGTAACCGGCAAAATTGGTCTGCTGGTCCCCAGCACCAGTGATTTCAATGATAAAGCGGTGAGACCCGATGTCGGTTTTGTAGGGGGTGGCGGCTTATTGTTCGGTATTGACGATAACTTTGCAGCCGAGATCGATGTGACCCGCACCGAATTTGGCTCCGATTTTCCCAGAAGCGGCAATGCCGGTGATTTTGGCGTCACCGATATCTCACTCGGTGCCCAGTATCGTTTCCAGGTTACTCACAAACAGCTGGTTCCCTATATCGGGGCAGGTTTTGATCTCCTCTTGAATGATTACAGTGATCAAAATGGGAGAGTACATGATGTTGACACTACGGTCGGCGTCCATATCAGCGGCGGTGTTGACTACTTCTTTCTCAAACAAGTGGCTCTCATGACCGAGGTAAAGGCACTCGCAGCCCTTGATACCGACATCAAGGACAGTTCCGGAGTGACTCGCGGTAATTTTGATCCGACCAATATCTCCGGTGTAGTCGGGTTGCGATTCTTCTTTAACTGACGGAGAGCACCCAAGAAAAAACTGATCCGGAGTCAATCTGAATCCCCCGGGCCCATGAGTTTGCACATCGCAACTCATGGGCTTTTTTCTTGAGCGTGCCAGGTTTTTGATTAATCCCCGGAAGGGAGTATAATTAACGTAACCTGCGGGAGGGAGCTTATATGCGCTTCTGCATCAGTTTCATCATATGCCTGTTCGCCTGTGCCGCGCTGGCGTCGGCCGAACGGGGCAGGATACGGGTTGTCGCTGTTCATGATCCGGTTACCCCGGTAACGGCCAGTTTTCTCCATCGTAATCTGGAGGAGGCCGCCCGACGGGGCGATCAGCTGGTACTGATCGAGATGGACACCCCCGGCGGGCTCGATACGGCCATGCGGGAGATCGTCAAGGATATCTTCGCCAGCCCGGTGCCGGTGGTGGTCTATGTTGCGCCCTCCGGTGCCCGCGCCGCTTCGGCCGGGGCGATCATCGCCCTGGCTGCGGACGTGGCCGCCATGGCGCCCGGTACCAACATCGGTGCGGCCCACCCGGTTTCTCTGGGAGAAAAGTCCGACAAGACTATGGAGAGCAAGGTTGTCAACGATGCCGAGGCCTATGTCGAGGGCATTGCCCACAAAAGGGGCCGCGACGAGACTCTGGCGCGCCGGATGGTGCGTGACAGCATCTCCTTGAGTGCGGAAAAGGCGCTGGAAGGGCGTTTGATCGACCTGATCGCCCGGGACCGCAACGACCTGCTGCAGCAGCTTGAAGGTCGCAGCATCAGCCGCGATGGCCGTGATTATGTCCTGCGACTGAAGGGCGCTGAGGTGGTGACGAGCGGGATGGGCACCATCGAGAGGGTACTGAACGCTATCAGTAATCCCAATGTGGCCTATGTCCTGATGATGCTGGGGATGCTGGGACTTTATTTCGAACTCTCCAATCCTGGTGTAATCCTGCCGGGTGCGATCGGTGGGATCTCCCTGATCCTGGCTTTTTTTGCCTTCCAGACTCTTCCGGTCAACTACGCAGGGATCCTGCTGATCCTGCTGGGGTTGATACTGTTTATTGCAGAGATCCAGATCATATCCCATGGCATGCTGACGGTAGCAGGGATGATCGCCATGGTGCTTGGATCGCTGATGCTGTTCGAATCCCCTGATCCCTATCTGCGTGTTTCCTGGGATGTGATCCTGGTGACAGTTTTGGCCACGACCGCATTCTTCACGGTTGTCGTCGCCAAGGCGCTCACTGTCCATCGCCGTCGTCCGACAACCGGACAGGAAGGACTGATCGGCGCTGTGGGGGTGGCAGAAACCGGCCTGGCTCCGGAAGGGAAGATATTCGTTCGCGGAGAATATTGGGACGGCTGGAGTGATGAGCCGATCACTGCCGGCAGCCGTGTCAAGGTGCTGGAGGTGGACGGAATGCGGCTCAAGGTTGAAAAAGCGGAGCAGGTGTGAGGAGTCGTGTACTTACAGCACGTTAAAATAAAGGAGGTTGATCATGTTTGATATATTCAGCTACATACCATTACTTTTTCTCGTCGCCCTGATCGTCATGTTTGTCAGCAGCGCGGTGCGGATTCTGCCGGAGTACGAGCGGGGCGTGCTGTTGCGGCTGGGGCGTCTGGCCGGTGTGCGGGGACCGGGACTGTTCTTCATCATCCCGGTTGTTGACCGATTGATCCGGGTAACGCTGCGGACCGTGGTCTTCGAGGTGCCAGCCCAGGACGTGATTACCCGCGACAACGTCACGGTCAAGGTGTCGGCGGTGGTCTATTTTCGGGTCATGGAGCCCCAGAAGGCGATCGTCGAGGTGGAAGATTACCTCTACGCGACCAGCCAGCTGTCCCAGACCACCCTGCGGAGTGTGCTCGGCCAGGTGGACCTGGATGAGCTGCTCTCCAACCGCGAGAAGATCAACAAGGAACTGCAGGAGATACTCGACCGCCATACCGGCCCGTGGGGGGTGAAGGTCGCCAATGTGGAGGTCAAGAACATCGACCTGCCCCAGGAGATGCAGCGGGCTATCGCCAAGCAGGCCGAGGCGGAGCGTGAACGGCGCGCCAAGGTGATCCACGCCGAAGGCGAGTTGCAGGCATCGGAAAAGCTGGCCCAGGCCGCAAAAGTCCTGGCTGTGGAGCCAACCGCCCTGCAACTCCGCTATCTGCAGACCCTGGCGGAGATCGCCTCTGAAAAGAACTCCACCATCATCTTCCCGGTCCCGATCGACCTGATCAAGATGTTTCTGGAGAAGGAGGGCAGGGGCTAAGTGTATCTGAAACCTGCCCGTGGTTGACCCCGGTTGTACCGCCAGCGGTTTTATTTCACAGCTTTGTGAGGAACTGCACTATCGCTTTATTGAAATCCTCCGGCTGCTCCAGATTCACCATGTGCCCGCCAGGCAGAATACATAGTTCCGCCTTCGGAAGCCCTTCCGCGATGATGCGCGAATTCTCCAGCGGCAAGGCCTGGTCCTGGTCGGCTCCGATCACCAGGGCCGGCTGGCTGATGCTGCCCAGCATGGCGCTGTAATCCTTCCTCTCCCGCATGGCGATCAGCCCGCCCGCCGCACCCTGGGGGGCGGTCGCACTCATCCAGCCGTACACCTCTTTAACCAGTCCGGGGCTGTCCGTCTGGGTCGCGGGGGCGAACAGGATGTTACGGAAGGCCTCTGCCACCGGCAGAATCCCCTGGGTACGGCTGGCTTCAGCCAGGGCCGTCCGCTTGGCCTTGCCCGCATCATCGTCGCCGCCCGCCTTGGTGACTATGAAGATCGGAGCTGCAATTCGCTCCGGATAACGCTCCAGGAGGTTCAGCAGCACATAGCCCCCCATGGACATCCCACCTGTCACAGCCTTGTCGATCCCCAGTTGATCCATGAGTGCCACGATATCGTCGGCATAGTCATCCATGCTCACCAGCCCGGAGGACATCCCGCTCTCCCCGAATCCGCGCAGATCCGGTGTGATGACCCGGCAGCCGGCCTTGGCCAGCACCTCGGCCTGTGGGTGCCACATCTTCCGGCAGAGTGGAAAACCGTGGACAAGAATCAGCGGAAGACCTTTCCCCCGGTCGCCGTACGCCAGAGTAATGCCGTTAAGATCTGTTTTCATGGATTCTCCTTGCATGGCTCCCGATGGCATCCATCCTGTCCATGGCGTTTGCTGAATATGATTATTAGAAGGCCCGCTTGCCCCTCCGGATAAGCTTCAAGTATAGTTCGGATAACCTTTTCAGCAAGCGGACCGGGTGGATTTATTATGATGAAAAAGGTTACATCTTAAAGGGCATATCCATATCAGGTATGCCCTCTGTTTTTTAAAGGGGTTTCTTTTGACAGGCGGGAGTTGGTGGGGTAAGGTAGCGCATTTTCATGCACTATTGAAGGCGATATCCCCGATTTTAATTCCTTTGAATTCGAGGGAAATAAAATTGAAGCCGTACAGGTATGACGGTTGGTGTTTTACCTCTTGAGGAGTACATGGCAAAAATTTATGAGTAAACCAAAAAAAACTATTATTGAAGTCCAGGGCAGACCCATCACGGTACTCTCGCATACCAGTGACGACTACATTTCGCTTACGGACATCGCCCGGTATCGGAATTCGCAAGAGCCTTTTGCCATCATTAACAACTGGATGCGCAGTCGCAGCACTATTGAGTTCATGGGGCTTTGGGAAAAATTGAGCAATCCTTATTTTAAACCTCTCGAATTCGAGAGGTTTAAAAATGAGGCCGGAAGCAATTATTTTGTCCTCTCACCACAACGCTGGATTGAAACAACTCAAGCCATTGGCATAATTTCGAAATCAGGCCGCTATGGTGGCACCTACGCACACAGGGATATCGCCTTCGAGTTTGCATCCTGGATCTCTTCAGAGTTCAAGCTCTATCTGATCAAAGAGTTTCAGCGCCTTAAAGACGATGAAAACCGCCGGCTCTCCCTCTCCTGGGACCTCAACCGCACCCTTTCCAAACTCAACTACCGAATCCACACAGACGCCATACGCGAGCACCTCATCCCGCCGGAAATCACTCCGGCGCAGGCGGCTTTCACCTACGCCAGCGAGGCTGATCTCCTCAATGTCGCTCTCTTCGGCCTGACCGCGAAACAGTGGCGCGACGCCAACCTCAAGCTCGAAGGCAACATGCGCGACCACGCTACCGTGGAGCAATTGCTGGTACTTGCCAACATCGAGGGGATGAACGCGGAATTCATCCATATGAATCTGACCCCGGGGGAACGCCTGAAACGGCTCAATCAGATCGCCATCCGCCAAATGCAGATCCTCACTACAGTACCGGTCCGTTCGCTCCCTGGCAAAAAGGAAGAGCAATCATGAACGATTACGATGCGCTCCTTCAGTCCGTAAGCGCCATAGCCGAACAGATGCAGGAGTTGCAAGCCGTAGCCGTGACTCAATACACGCCGATAGTGGAAACTATTATCGTCACCAGAAGCCGTGATGTCCGGCAGATCGAACAAACACTCGACGGGCTGCTTGATTTCTGCGGTCACGAACAAGCGCTTTTGCTCTACCGCCGCCTCTGCCGCCATTACTTCGACATCGACCCTGCCGCCACTGCTGGCTACATCAACGCTTATCGCGAATTGTGGGACACGGAAGAAACGGATGGAGAGGCATAAGCGTGGAGGTGAACCCCGGATACAAGCAGACTGAAGTGGCGGTTACGCCAAGGCAAAGAAAGAAACCCTTGAGCCGGAGCAGGTGGCGATACTCAAGGCATTGGTAAAGGAGCTGGAACGTCATGGATAAAGAACTTTTTGAACAACTTCATCAGAGCATGAAAGAGGCAGTAGCCATTGCCAAAGGGGAGATGCAGCCTTCTCGCGTGTTCACTGTAGAGTCACCGGATGTCAAGATGGTACGAGAGAAAACAGGGTTGTCACAGGCAATGTTTGCCGCCATGATCGGCGTAAAAGTGAAGACTTTGCAGAACTGGGAGCAGCACCGCCGAAACCCTACTGGCGCAGCTGCAGCTTTGTTGACAATTTTTGACCGGGAGCCGGAAACGGCAATGAAAGCGCTGCACGGATCAATGTAGTGAGGGTGACCACAGAGGGGAGAAAGGCACTGCTGTCTTGATCTCACTGACGCACAGGGGGTATACTCCTCGCAACACTCCGTATTTCCAGCAATTATATGCTTTTACCCGGCATACAACTTATGGATTGAACCAAGATGAGGTGCTTACATGATTGACCGTAACAATCCACTCATCCGCGAGGCCACCAGCCTTCCTCCGCTGGACAAGCTTCAACTCGTTGACTATCTCCTTGAATCCCTTGATATGCCTGACGCTGAGATTGAAAAACTTTGGGCCGAGGAATCTTCCCGTCGCTGGGAAGGGTATAAGGCCGGGGAGATAGGTTCTGTTTCTGCTGCCGAGGTCTTCGAAAAATACAAACCATGAATAATCTCAGTTCGAGAAGTTACACCGCTCGAAAGGAGACACTATGAAAACGGAACCTTTTGAAAATATCGTCAGAATAAAAGGAATACCATAACTGACAGATGAACAGCGCGAAGAATTACGCAAACTGGCTGCAATGCCAGACAGGGATATAGACACATCAGATATCCCGGAAATAACCGATTTCACCGGTTTTGAAGTTGGCAAATTCTACCGTCCGGTAAAAGAAACCGTAACTGTCTAAACAGGTTTGATCTCAAATGGCTCCTTAAATTTCCAAAACCTTCACCAACCCGCCATATGTATGTAACCTGACAATGCTAGGATGCCTTCCAAACAATATCGGGAGGGCATATGAGCGACAAGTCGGCAAAACTTCGGGTTGTGAAGGATAATCGTCAGCTTGTTTCCGCATTTACAGCTGCCGCAGGTTTCATGCGCGGCATCTCAATCAAGTGTTTTGTCCCCAAATCCCGACGCCGGGAGTTTGCTGTCCTCCAGCAAAATCATGATTCCCACCGAACGCGTTGTCTGGTCTTCCGGGAAAAAGGTGCCGGCAATGTGCCTACAATCGTACTGGGAGGTTTTGTCCCGGATGCCACCGAGACAGTGGAATTCCAACGCAAGCTGCTGCGCCGGCATGGCTCGATCTATTATTTGAACTATTCCCGCAACGGATTCTGTCAGGAGATGTTTACCGCCCAACTTACCGATCTGATCGAAGATCTGGCAGGTAGAGGACAAAAACCGCTGATAATGGGAGTCAGCTTCGGCTGTGGCCTGCTTTCCAACTTCCTGCGACATGCCGATGTGCATCTGCATGAAAGCATTCGTGGTTTGATCCTGGCAAGTCCGGTCTTCACAACTGACGACCTGATTCGGCCGGCCGCGCAGAAACGGGAAGGCGTAAGAATGCTGGAAAGCAATCTCAAGAAAATTGTAGCTGCCGATCCGGCTGATGAAACTAATATCTCCAGACACATCGAGCGCTCACGGCGCTGTTTTCAGGCCCTGTTCAATGCAGGCGCCGAGAACCGCACCCTCAGTGTCCGCCACCTTGCCATCCGCAAGAAAATTAACGATGTCATCGAATACACCACGGCGCGTGGCGGATTCGAAAGAGTGGCGGCACTAAGGGACTTCAACTTTCCTTATCTTGCCAGAACACTTTTTTCCGGCCCGGTACTGGTACTTCTGGCTGAAAACGAATCCGATATTCTGGTCACATCCTCACCGACTCTGCTGCTGTTCAGCGAACACTCGCTCTACACCAGGATATTTCCATCCTGTCGTGTTAAAACGGTAAAATCCCAGGTAGCTGGTGACGGAGTCGCCCACGCTTCACTGATCTTCCACCACGAAGCCTACAACATATTGCTGGAGAGCTGGTATGACAAGCTGCTCTATCCACGGCTGCAGCTGGCGGTGTAGATGGAGTTGATGACCATGATTCAGAGTGCCGCCGGGCCGCTTAGGAAGATGCTGCTTTCGCAAGCCGTCAGGCGGGCCGGCCAATTCCACCAACTGGACCCCTTGGAAGCACAACGACGGATATTTCGGGAATTGCTTGAAACAGCAACGCCGACACAATTTGGCCGGGACAACAGCTTCGCCAGGTTGAAAGATTTACCGTTTGACGACGCCTATCGTGACTACAGGAGTCGTGTTCCGATCCGCTCATACCGTGAGTTCATGACGGATTACTTCTATTGCGACCAGCCGGCCTCGACCAGCGGGCGTTCGGCTCCGGATCTGGACAACCTGACCTGGCCCGGCGCAATCAAAATGTTCTGCGAGACATCCGGAACTACGGCGCCGACCAAATTCATCCCCTTTTCGGATCAGATGTTTGCAGAGAACCGCCGGGCAGCCCTGGACATGATGTCATGCTACCTGGCCGCCAATCCTCAATCACAGATTTTAAACGGCAAGATTCTCTACATGTCCGGCTCCACCACCCTGACCAGGGTCAAGCGCGGGGTCTGGTCCGGCGACATGAGTGCTTTGACGCTCCGTTTCCGCCCCTGGTACCTGACGCCTTTCGTGGAGCCAAAACCGAAAGTTTCGGCGCTTCCCTGGGAGGAGAAACTGCAGGCCATGGCAGAACTGCTGCTGCGTGACGACCGTATCCGGGTCATCTCCGGCGTGCCGCCCTGGATCATCCTTTTGCTGAAACGCTGCCTGGAGATCGGCGGCCGGCCGCTTCGGGATCTGCTGCCGAATCTTGAACTGATAATTCACGGCGGCACCAGCCTGAAGCCCTATCGGAACGAATTCGAGAACCTGTTCGAAGGGAAACTTCCCCACCTGCTGGAGCTGCTCCCCTCATCGGAAGCCTTCATGGCTTTCCAGCAGTCCGGCGAGGCGCAGATGCGATTGACTCCCTATTACGGCGTTTTTTTCGAGTTCGTCCGTTTCGAAGATCTGGACGGGCAGGGCAAACCGGCGCCCTACGCCGATGCAATTCCGCTGGAGCAGGTTGAAATCGGGCAGCGCTACGCAGTCATCCTCAGTACCTGTTCGGGACTGTGGCGTTACCATATCGGCGACACGATCCGCTTTACCTCCACTTCTCCCCATTTGATCGAATTTACCGGTCGAGACCGCTTTCTGGACAAACTGGAGGAGAAGGTCACCCAGGGCGAGGTTGAACAGGCGATTACCAACCTCAACCGAAGCGGCGCTTGGAATGTGCGCGAATTCATGGTGGGAGCTGATATTTATAAACGGCGACATCAGTGGGTGTTGGCGGTGCCGGATGAAGTTTTGAATAGTAATGATGCAATACGGGTATTGGATGCGACCCTGTGCGAGCTGAATGCCGACTATGCCACTTTTAGGAACCAGGGGCGCATCAATGCGCCGGATGTGATGCTGGTGCCGGAAGACGGCATATACCAATGGTCACAGGCGGAACGCGGCAAACTGGGCGGACAGACCAAGATACCGCATATTGACCCGACCCCGGACTCGTCGATGATTGCCAGCCTGCGCAATTTTCATCTATACTCCGGTTTACAGCAGACAGACTCCGCCCCTTTGCAGGCATACAAAAATTATCAAAACGCAAAACTTGCGTAAAGTTATGAGTTCAGTGTGACCAGTTGCAGCCGACACCCCCCCGTTCATTCACAGGCAGCGGACCAGAGACAATTCCGCTGGCCGCATTCATTAGCCTTGCCTGAAGCAAAGCAGGGGGTGTTACCTTCCTGTTTCTGGATGGTCCTGACAATGTCGGTTTTTTTTACTCCGACAACTCTTATGCTTTTTTCGATGGCAATCTGTTTGATTTCAGCGAATGTCATTTTCTGCCTCCCTATTCATTTACAGCTCTTT
>JACMKN010000134.1 GCA_014380135.1 Deltaproteobacteria bacterium | reverse complement strand
TCGACCTTGCGGCTGTAGATTATATCGAGCGCCTCACGGCCATCACCGGCCTTGAGGACCAGATAACCGCAGGTGCCAAGCGTCCTCTCCAAAAGCCTCAGATTGCCCGGCTCATCATCGACGCAGAGTATTACGGGGTTCGATGTATTCAATTTTCACCTCCGCCTGCAGTTGTTTTTTTATCCTGCAGTTCCAAACTGTTATTCAACGTGCGATCCCGGCAACCTGATTGCAAAGGTAGTTCCTTTGCCAATTTCGCTCTCCACTGTGATCTCACCACCATGCTTGTGGATTATGTCATAACTTATGGAGAGACCCAGACCAATCCCTTTGCCGACTTCTTTTGTTGTGAAGAATGGTTCAAAAATACGTTGCTGAATTTCCGCCGGCATCCCGGAACCGGTGTCGGATATGGTCGCATATACAGAACCACTCTCGTACCAGGTGCGGACAGTTATCGTACCCTGACCTTCGATAGCCTGGCAGGCGTTGTTGAGCAGATTAATAAATACCTGGCTGAGTTGCTGGGGATGACAGGCTATTTCGGTGGTTTCGCCATACTGTTTTTCGATGTTCGCCACTTTTCCTATCTCGTTGCCAGCGATGTTCAGGGCGATTTCAAGGCAACGGTTGACATCGGAGCGCACCAACCCTTCCGTGTCTTCGTAAGAAAGACTTTTCAAATCCGTAACAATATTCTTTATCCTGATGGCGCCATCCAGGCTTTCGGATATCAACTGACCGGCATCTTTAAATACAAAATCAATCTTCAGTCGCGAACGGGCCGAAGCTGAATCACCGCCACCTTCTATAATTCCCAGATACTCGCTGATTTTGTGCATATATTTTCCAAGGGTGCCCAGATTGCTGGTGATGAAACCCATCGGATTGTTGATCTCATGGGCCACGCCTGCTGCAAGCTGGCCGATGGAAGCCATTTTTACCTGTTGAACAAGTTGACTGGTGCGATCCTTCACCCTCTCTTCGAGTTCGGCATTAAAAATGCGCAGTTCTTTGACCAGCCTGCGATTGTCACGCAGCAGGGAGTTGTGCTCCATCGCCTTGGCAACAACCGTTGTCAACTCGGCACTGCTCCAGGGTTTTGTCAGATAGAAAAATATCTTTCCCTCGTTGACCGCCTCAATCACCGCGCCCAGATCGGCATAGCCCGTCAGAATGATGCGGGCGGCATCCGGGTTGATCAGGCACGCTTCCGCCAACAGTTCCGAACCGGTCTTCCCGGGCATGCGCTGGTCAGAAATGATGACCGAAACATCCTGCTGTCTCAGGAGCTCAAGAGCTTCATCTGCACTTGTAGCCGTCACAACATGATAATTGTGCCGGAAAAGATCAGCCATCGATTCAGTGATCTCCAGTTCATCATCAACCACAAGCAGAGTCGGCAGACGTTTATCCGGGGTCCTGGGTTCAGGTTGCAAGCCAGTCGGGGTTGAAAATCCTTTACTAAGTGCCATGGGGGATTTCCTCTTTGATATCAGGCGTTTTATCGTGCTGTGTGCCGGGCAGCAGAATCCGCACCGTGGTTCCCGAGCCGGCGATGCTGTCGATTTCGATCCGCCCATTGTGTGCCGCAACGATCTGGTGGGCGATGCTCAAGCCGAGTCCGGTTCCCGAACCGACCGGTTTCGTCGTAAAAAAGGGGTCGAACACCCTGGTCAGATGTTCGGCCGGGATACCGGCGCCCTTATCTGCCACCTCGACACAGTACCAGTCGCCATTCATCTGTGTGGATACACGAACGGTCTGACCGGGCCGGCTGGCCTGGATGGCATTGGTCAGGACATTGCTGATGGCCTGATTGAGCGGACCGGGCGAGCAGAGCAGCTGCGGCAGCACTGCAAAACCGGTATCCACAGTTACTCCGTGCTCCTGCAGCAGAGGCCCCAAAAAACGGAGCGTTGCAGCAATCCCTTCGGAAACATCGCAGAGTTTGCGCTCGGCCTCGTCGAGCCGGGAGAAATTCCGCAGATCAAGAACAATTTGCTTGACCCGCTCCAGCCCTTCGATATTGGCCGCAATCTTGCGCGGCAGGGCTTCGGCCAGATATTCCAGCCCGATTTCTCCGGCTTTGGCGATGATCTCCGCGTGAATGCGGGGCGAGTGCGTGGCTATCTCCGGAAGGGCATCTCCCAGAGTATTGATGAAAGCCATCAGCTCGTCGAAATCACGTTTCAGCACCTGTTCATTCCCAAGCACAAAGGCCAGCGGGTTGTTGATTTCATGGGCTATTCCGGCCGTCATCTGTCCAAGAGAAGCCATCTTCTCCTGGTGCACGAGCATGGACTGCGCATTCTTCAGGTCGGCCAGCGCTTTTGCAAGTTCCCGCCCCTTGCGGATGTTTTCACGGGAAAGCACAGATAACTGATTATTGAGTTGAATCAGTTCATCCTGGAACGCCTGATCTTTGTCCAGTGGAGGTTCCCCGAACAATAGCAACCCGCCATCTACCAATGCAAACCGGAAGCGGAGTGTGTGTGGTGCCTGATCAATATCCACAACGTTCAACAGCAGTTCCTGATCAGTTGAAACAGCAGTCTCCGACAACAGCCGGGCAAGTGTCACTCCATCAGGCTCGGTAAGAAATTCGATGAAGCTCTTGCCCATCATTTCCTCGCAGCCAACCTTGAGACATGTTGAAAATGTCTGGTTGACATAGAGAATTCTTCCGCTGTTGTCTAAAATTGCCACGTGGACCAATTTGGAAGAGTCCACAAAAGTCGACACAAGCGGTATCGCTTTCAGTAACCGATCCCGCAGTGTTATTTGCTCGTTGCAGTTATGCATCAACCGTCACGTTCTTTTGAGCCTGTTTCAATGTGTTCAGGACTGCCGTAATCCATTGAGGATTAAATCTCTCCTCATCAGTCAACCAGGGGACCAGGCTCGAAACTGCTTCGCTTATGCCTGCTGCCTGATCACAAGCCGCTGCAACAATAAGCGCTCCTGTGCCCTTGAATCTTCCTCTCAGTTCGCCATCAGTAGCAACCTCGAACTCCTTTGCCAGTTTATTGAAATCAGACTCCCGGATACGTTGCAGCCTCTCGCTTTTCAGGAGTACCGCTGCTTCAAGAAGTCCTGTGTAATGTTCTATTTTCCCTGGGACAGCAATGCTCAGCTCTTCGAAAAGGAGAAAAAGCTGCCGCTCCAGTGTAATCCGCGGCATCCCCCGGTTGCCAAGCACCCGTCCCAGCCACTCTACCTGAATTAAAAGTTGAGTTTGCGGCAGATCAGAAAGAGTCGCCAGCCAGGCGGTATCGCTCCTGGCAAAGCTTTTTCCCCGTTCCTGATATCGCTCGTCAAAATATGGGAATTCTTCACGGCATCTCTTTGCAGCTGATACAGCCGCCTCTATTTCCCTGGCATCACTCGGGACTGCATGATCGCCCGCTTCAGGGTTGAGCATCGCCGCGGTAAATTTTTTTTCAGCAGATTTGATCGGATAGAGTGACGCAAAAAGAGCTTCAAGCTCATCGAAAAGGGCCAGGGCAACCGTGACAAGCCTTTTGCTGCCTTCAAGGTCAATGGGGAGCGCATTCATGGCGCAGCAGAACTCCTGCCAATATTCGGCAGTTTTGTCACCATAGCTGGCGTAATAGTGCGCAACACCACCCGTCTGACTGCCGAATATCTTCAAAACATCCGGCAGATGAACTGTGTTACCAAGAGTCGTCCCTTCAAGCACATACATGATGCCGAGCAGATCGGTCGGTTGCTCAACCCGGTAACGTCGTATCTGTTCGGCTATCTTGCGGGAATGATTGACAGCATCTTCACTGTCAGGAACAAACAGCTTGTCGAACAGGCTCAGGTCTCGTCTCAAGTGAACAAGTCTGGATGGTCTGCCGAGCAGAAGATCCCGTATTGCTCCCGATTCCAGCAGTGCAAGCTCATGCTCAAGAGTCCCCTGAATGGTCGCCATCGCTCGCAACTGACCAACATAGCTTTCCAGGGGGAGCTCGCCGTTGGTCAGTGCGGTAATGAATGGCAGCGCTTCCAAACGGGCATGCTGTTCACGAACGGCATTTTTCAGGGTCTCCATAAGTGGGGTTTGCTGAGATTGATTCATTTCTTAGCTCCTTGTAAAATTAATATGAGAACCCTTACATGATTTAACGTGTCCTTTCCAGGGCCTCGCTCAGGTCCAGGGCAACCAGACATCCTTCCAGTTCCGGAGGCAGCTCCTGCACTGTTCTGAAGGCGCCGCCGCCAAGCATGATTCGGACGGAATCACCGAACTCCTTGCGGGTCGCCTCAACCAACCGGATCACTTTGGGGATGTTGAAAAACATGGTTGATGAAATCCCGAAAATATCGGCCTTGTGCTGTCTGATTGACTCGATAGCCCCTTCCTCGGGAACATTGGTTCCCAGAAACATGACATCCCAGCCGTCAGCCTCCAGAACATCTGCCACCATATTTGCCCCTACCTGGTGCAGTTCCCCCTCAACTCCGGTCATAACCAGCTTGCCTCTCTGCCTCTCCGCGACTTCAAAAAACTGGTACAGATTCGACATGACATACTGGGTGATGGCCGTCCCCATATGCTCGTCAGCAACGGTTATCTGATTGGTTTCCCAGAGTCGTCCAATCTCGTAAAGAGCTTCCTGAAAAACATCCATATAGATACCTGGTATCGGATAGCCTCCATGGTAGGCATCCATGATAATTTCCAGTGCGGGCTTGCGTTTGCCAGCAAGAATTTCGTTAAGGTACTCCTGCCTAAGAGCGGCTGCAAAGCTGTCATTTACCGTTGTCATAGAGCGTCTCCCATTTAGTTCAGTCTTTTGTAAACTGACTCATCAGCTTGTCAGCGCATTCCGGGCAGTAGCCATGGCTGAGAAACAAGGAATGTTTTTTCAGAAAGCCAACCACATCCTCCCAGGAGGAATCGGTCGTTTTTACCTTGCCGCAGTCCAAACAGATAGGGAGCACTTCCTGAATTTTTTTAAGGTGCCAGAAAGACTTGTCCAGCTGCTCGTAGGCTGCTTTCAGTGTCTGGTTTTCGCTCTGCACGGTTGATTGTATATCCTTCAGAGACTCGATTCGTGCAGACGAATCCATGGCGGATTCATTGAGTTGAGCCAGTTTATGGATAAGTTGTCGGTTTTCCTGTAGCAGCTGATGGCGTTCAGCAATAGGTTTAAGTATTTCGATCAGTTGCTCAGCATCCCACGGCTTGGTGATATATTTTGTAATCATCCCCTGATTTACCGCTTCTATGACAGCATCGATATCCGCATAGCCGGTCAGGAGAATGCGGGCAGTGTCGGGGCTTGTTTTAGAGGCCTTGGCAAGAAGTTCGGCGCCGGTCAGCACCGGCATTCTCTGGTCGGAGATGACCAGGGAGAACATGTTGTGAGAGACCAGCAGGCGTTGTGCTTCGTCGACATCCGCTGTGGCAAAGATATGAAAATCCTTGCGAAGCAGATCGGCAAGGCTGTTCAGAACCTCAACTTCATCGTCCACAATAAGGACTTTGGGTTTTTCCTTGCTGCCGATTTCAATCATCCTGTGTCTCCTTTTATTTGCTATTGTCCATTTCGACACAGTTTCGACCGCCCTGTTTAGCCCGGTACAACGCCGTGTCGGCTCTTTCAAATAGTGAATTTGAAGAGTGACCCGGCATATGTGTTGCCACACCAAAACTGGCTGTAACTCTCCGCGGGAAATCCTCGATCGATAATTCTTCGATTGCAGCCCGGAAGCGTTCGGCAGCCACGCCACCATCATGCAGGGTAGCGCCCGGCATCATGATCAGAAACTCCTCACCTCCATAGCGGGCCACCAGGTCGTAAGGCCTGGCCTGGCTTGAAACGGCCTGGGCGATTGACTGAAGTACCTTATCCCCCATTGCGTGTCCAAAGGTGTCATTTACCGTTTTGAAGTGGTCCACATCCAACATGGCAACGGTCAGTGGCAGCCCCAGGCGGGCGCCTCGTTCAACTTCCCTGGCAAGGGTTTCGTCAAGGCTGCGCCGGTTGGCCACACCGGTTAACGGATCAAGATACACCAGCTTCGATATTTTACGATTGGCCTCCTCCAGCTCAAGAGCGCGTTGCTCCAGTTCAATGGTGCGCTCCTTCACTCTCACTTCAAGTACAGCATTACTCTGGAGCAGCTCTTCGACCAGCCTGCGGTTATCCCGCAGCAGGAAATTGTGCTCCACTGCCTTGGCGATAACCACTTCCATCTCGTTACTGAGCCAGGGTTTTGTCAGATAGGAATATATCTTTCCTTGGTTGACCGCCTGAATTACCGCTTCTATATCGGCATATCCCGTCATGAGGATACGGACGGAATCCGAGTCAATCAGGCAAGCTTCGACCAGCAGCTCTGATCCGGTCTTTCCTGGCATACGCTGGTCAGACAGGATGACCGAAACAACTTGCCGTTTCATGACAGCCAGAGCTTCATCCGCACTGTTGGCGGTCACAACATGGTAGATTCGGCGAAACTGGTCTGCAAGTGATGCTGTTATCTCCTGCTCGTCATCCACTACAAGCAGAGTTGGCAGAAGCGCCGATTGGGAGTCTGGCTCAACCTGCAGGCCTGTTTGAATTGAGAATCCTTTGCTAAGTGCCATGGGACATCTCCTCACTGGTGTCGATCACGTTGCCCTGCTTTTCTTCAATAAGCGCTTGCAGGCCTTGTCTCTTCCACGGAAGCCGGCAGATAGACGGTAACTCGTGTGCCGATTCCCGATTTTGATTCTACGGTAATATGCCCGCTGTGCCGCTTCAGGATGGCGTGGCATATCGAGAGCCCCAGTCCCATCCCTCTTTGACTGTAGGTATCCTTGGTCGAAAAATAGGGATCAAAAATTTTCGACAGATTCTCCTCCGGAATACCCTGGCCATCGTCCTGTATCGTAATACTGACATAGCGGCCCGATGCGAGGGGCAGCCCCGAATTGCCGTTGACTGCGCAGTTTTTAATGTCGATACTGACTGTCCCGCCATCCGGCAGGGCCTCTTGTGCATTGGTCAGCAGGTTATCAAACACCTGCCTGATCTGTCTCGGGTCCGCCGCTGCCGGAAGGATGTCATCTGCCGCGGACAGGCTGTGCAGGATATTTGAATCCTTGAATACAGCTTCTGCGGCATCCTCAAGGAGCGCGGGAAGCGCTATGGAGGTCTTGGCCGGAGAGCTCCCCTGTGAAAAAGCCTG
>JACMKN010000133.1 GCA_014380135.1 Deltaproteobacteria bacterium | reverse complement strand
CGCTCCGAGGTGGACCGCAACACCTATTCGCTCTTCGAGCTGGAGAAGGGTGTCCCGACCTTTTACTACGAACTGGAAAAGGCGGTGGCGGACGGCTTCCTGGTGCCTCCCAGGGCACATTCGGTGCCGCTCAAGTTCCAGCGGGAAGGGGTCAAGTACAACGAGCTCTCTCTGGAGGAACAGGCCGAGTACGAGGAGAAGTTCTGGGACGAGGAAAACGGCGCCATGCCTGAAAAGATCGAGTCATCGGCGCTGAACAACTGGCTGTTCAACATCGACACGGTGGACAAGGTGCTGGAGCACCTGATGCGCTACGGCGTCAAAGTGGCGGGAGGCGACCGGCTGGGCAAGACGATCATCTTTGCCAAGAACCACAACCACGCCCTGTTCATTCAGGAACGCTTCGACAAGAGCTATCCGCACCTGAAAGGAAAATTCTGCCGGGTGATCGACAACTACGAGACCTACGCCCAGACCCTGATTGAAGACTTCTCCCAGAAGGAGAGCGACCCGATAATTGCCATCTCGGTGGATATGTTGGATACCGGTATCGACGTGCCGGAGATCGTCAACCTGGTCTTTTTCAAGCTGGTCCGCTCCAAGACCAAATTCCACCAGATGATGGGGCGCGGCACCCGGCTCTGCAAGGATCTGTTCGGGTCGGGACAGGACAAGGAGAACTTCTACGTCTTTGACTACTGCCAGAACTTCGAGTTCTTTGCCGAGAACCCGGAAGGAATCGAAGGCGGCAGCCAGGAATCACTGAGCAAGAAGATCTTCAAGCAGCGCCTGAACCTGCTGCTACTGCTGCAACAGCCGGATATCCCGGCCGGTGATGGATTGCAACGCTTGCGCGGGAGCATTGAGGATACCCTGCATGGCGAGGTGGCCCTGATGAACCCGGACAACTTCATCGTCCGCCCCCATCGTCGTCACCTGGAAAAATTCACCAAACGGGAACAGTGGGGAAGCCTGAATGCAGAGGATGCCCTGGAGGTAACGCTGCATCTGGCGGGACTGCCAGCGGAACTGCCCCAGGAGGACGAAACCGCCAAACGTTTCGACCTGCTGCTGTTGAACCTGCAACTGGCGTTGCTGGAGAAATCCGGTTCATTTGCCCGCAACCGTGACAAGGCCATGGAGATCGCCGCCCGACTGGAGGGAAAAGGAACCATTCCGATGGTGGCCCAGCAGATGGAGCTGATCCTGGATCTGCAAACCGAGAGCTGGTGGGCCGGCATCACCCTGCCACTGCTGGAGGAGATACGTGTCCGGCTGAGGGAGCTGATCAAATTCCTGGACAAGGGTGAGGCAGTGATCGTCTATACCGACTTTGAGGACACCATCGGCGAGCAGTCAGAAATATTTGTAGCCGGTTATGTCAGTGCTGATGAGATGCGCCAGTACCGGCTGAAGGTGGAGCGCTTCATTCGCGACCATGCCAACCACATAACCATCAACAAGCTGCGCATGAACCGGCAGATCACAAAGCAGGATCTGGAAGAGCTGGAACGGCTGCTGTTCACAGCGGAAGAGGTTGGTAACCGCGAGCGTTTCGAGAAGGTTTTTGGCCATCAGCAGAGCCTCGGAATGTTTATCCGCAAGCTGGTGGGTCTGGACCGTGAAGCGGCCAGCGAGGCCTTCGGCGAGTTCCTGCATAATACCACCTATTCGGCAACTCAGATCCGGTTCATCGACCAGGTGGTCAGCTACCTGACCCGGAACGGCACCATGGATCCAGGCCTGCTCTACGAGCCACCCTTCACCGACCTGCACAACGAAGGACTGGATGGGGTCTTTTGCGATGCCGGGGTGACGAAAATTATCCATCTGCTGCAGGATATTGAACTGCGGGCGGCGGCGTAATCAACCAGGCTGACATATGACGTTACCGACGATTATGGGAAACCGAGTCTCATCGTGACATGGTCTTGAACAAGCTCTTCGAGATTGATTATTTTGGGGAATTGTGTTTTTGATGTTAATTGATTGGCCATCGAAGCGGTTGCCGGGTTACATGAAAAGGATGCTATAAATGGGCGTTGAAGTCTATGTGGGACAAATCTCCGGTACGGTCACCGAGGATGAAATACGGAAGCTGTTCTCCGTGGTCGGTACTGTTACGTCCGTCCACCTGGTAATCGATCCCGCTTCCGGTGAATTCAGGGGGTGTGGCTATGTCATCATGTCGACCGAAGAGGAAGCCGGAGAAGCTGTCGATCTCCTGAATGGGGCCAAGCTTGGTGACCGCTTGATAGTTGTAAGAGGTGCCCACAAAAAAAATGCCAAGAAATCGGGTTCGTTCGGCGGCGGGCGCAGCGGCCATGGCGGAGCTCTAAAGCATAAATAAAACCAAACCATAGAAAAGGAGTACGATGCTAATAAAACATCAGGTGTAAAATCAACGCCTAAATCCGGGAAATAACAATATCACAATAATGGAGGACGAATGACTGCTGAAGAAATAAAGAAAAAGGTGTTCAAGATAGCTTTAGTGTTGATAGTAGCCATAGTTGTTCTGGGTGCGGGTTATGTCATGTTCGTATTTAACTGGAGCTATTCCAAAGGCGAAAGAATCGGTTACGTCCAGAAGTTTTCAGAAAAAGGGTGGCTCTGCAAAACCTGGGAAGGGGAGCTGCAGATGCTGCCGGTCCCGGGTGCCTTGCCGGAAAAATTTCTTTTTTCTGTTCGTGACAAGGCGGTGGTCAGCAAGATCAATTTGTCATCTGGTAAAAAGGTCGCGCTCATCTATGAACAGCACAAAGGCATCCCCACAGCCTGTTTTGGCGAATCTGAATATTTTGCGGTTGATACCAAGGCGCTTGAATAAGGCCTTCCCCAAAGAAGACGGCCTGCGTGAGCGGATGACTCGCGCAGGACTTGACGCAGGAAGAAGGCTTGCTGATGTTGAAACCATATCAAGAGGGTAATAATGAACCGCAATCATTCTGATTTCGACCAGCTTCTGACCATCATGCGAAAGCTGCGCGGACCGGGCGGTTGCCCCTGGGATGCCGAGCAGACCCACGAAAGCCTGACTCGCTATCTGCTGGAGGAAACCTACGAAGTTATCGAAGCTATCGATGACAAATCGCCGCAGCATCTCAAGGAGGAACTGGGTGACCTGCTGCTGCAGCCGGTTTTTCACGCTGCCATCGCCGAGGAAAAAGGCGATTTTACCATTAATGATGTCATCAGTACGCTCTGTGAAAAACTGATCCGGCGCCATCCCCACGTTTTCGGCGATCTCGAAATCAAGGACAGTCAGGCCCAGATCGAAAACTGGGAACGGATAAAAAAAGAGGAAAAAGGCGCTGAACGCCCTTCGGCACTTTCCGGCATACCGAATCATCTGCCGGCATTGCTCAAGGCTCACAAGATCAGCGAGAAGGCTTCCCGGGTCGGTTTTGACTGGGAGCATTCGGACCAGGTGTTCGCCAAGGTGATGGAGGAGCTGCACGAATTCGAGGAAGCCTGGGCCGGTGGAGATCCGCAGCGCATGGAAGACGAATTGGGCGACCTGCTCTTTTCAATTGTTAATCTGGGAAGATTCCTGGCGCTGGATCCCGAGGAGGCCTTGCGCAAAACCATAAACCGTTTTCAGAAGCGTTTTTCATATGTGGAAGAAGCTCTGCATGGTCAGGGCAAGCAGATGCAAAACACATCCCTCGAGGAAATGGATCGACTGTGGGAACAGGCAAAAAAAGAGGAACAAAGGGCGGACTCGTAGGAATGTTACAGCGATGTGACTGTTTTTACAGGCTTGTTCTTCTTATCCACAAAAATTGTGGATAACCTGTGGACAATGATGTTGACGGATGGCAAAAGTGATATTTTTGCAAGAGTTTTTTCCGATATGCCGTTTTTTTATACAACACAATAAACATTATATTTCAGATAGTTACAATCTTCTCCGCAATTATGGGGGGTTACGCTGTCAAGCTTTATTCGTATTTAATATACATTTTTTTCGATCCGAATTGTTCTGTTCATAACCCACGTTTTTTTAGCACCCGGCAACCCTTTAAATTCAGTATGTTCCATGTTTTTGAGCACCAATTGTTACAATTTATGATTAATAAAACAAATTAATAAAAGTAGCCGGCAGACATCATCACTTTCCAAGTTTTTTTCTCAACAGTGAGACGGCTGCCAGAGCTTCTTCGGTTTTCAACAATCGTACCGCGACCATGTAGATGCAGGAGCCGACCAAAATCGCCCCACCTAACACAGCCCCTTTCAATATCTTATGCCCATCCTGAGCCCAGTCGATCAATGAACAGGCATACCAGACCGCAACAGCCATTGGAATCGATCCTGCCAAGGATTTCACAGCGGTCTTGATGATTGCGACTCCTCCGAAAGAACCGATCTTGCGCCTCAGAAACCAGAGCAGCAGCAGCATATTGCCGCAGGCAGAAATCGTGCTTGCCAGCGCCAGACCACCATGTTTGAGCGGCCCCATCAAAGCCAGGCTCAGGCAGAGGTTTAACACAAAGGCGATAAGGGCAGTCACAACAGGAGTTTTTGTGTCTTTCAAGGCATAGAAAGCCGGGGCCAGAATCCTGATCATGGCCACGAATGACAGACCCAGTGAGTAGTACAGAAGTGCCTGGGCGGAATTGACAACCTTGGCATAGTCAAAGGCGCCCCCCATGAATATAAGGCTGAAAATGGGAGTTGAACAGACCAGCAGACCCGCCATGGCCGGAATCGTAATGAACAGTGTCAGGCGCATGCCAAAGGAGAGCGACTCCTTCATGCCGTCCATATCTCCGGCGGCCGCCTGTTTGCTCATGGAGGGCAGCACCGCCTGTGCAACGGACACCGTGAAGATGCCCTGGGGAAATTCAAACAGACGCTGGGCGTAATAGAGATACGAGACGCTCCCCTGGGGCAGTTGCGAAGCCAGGATGGCGCTGACGACAATGTTCAGATAATAGACGCCGACACCAAACAGCGACGGCAGCATCAGCAATGCGAT
>JACMKN010000012.1 GCA_014380135.1 Deltaproteobacteria bacterium | reverse complement strand
CGAGCTGACCGTCAGGCCCGGCGAGGTGATCTGTATCGTCGGTCCGACCGGCTCGGGCAAAAGCCGCTTGCTGGCAGACATCGAGTGGATGGCCCAGGGGGACACGCCCACCGGCCGCAGCATTCTGATCAACGGCCATGCGCCCGATCCGGGCCAGCGTTTCTCCATCGAGCACAAACTGGTGGCTCAGCTTTCCCAGAACATGAACTTTGTGATGGACCTGACGGTTGAGGAATTCATCACCATGCATGCCGAAAGCCGCATGGTGGAAGATGTGGTCGCGGTGACCGACGCCATCATCGAACTGGCCAACGATCTGGCCGGAGAGAAATTCACCCCCCAGACCCCGGTCACGGCCCTTTCCGGCGGCCAGTCGCGAGCCCTGATGATCGCCGATACCTCCTGCCTCAGCACATCCCCGATCGTTCTGATCGACGAGATTGAGAATGCCGGCATCGACCGCAAGCGGGCGGTGCATACCCTGGTGGACAAACGCAAGATCGTGCTGATGGCCACCCACGACCCGATCCTGGCCCTGATGGGAGACCGGCGGCTGGTCTTCAAAAATGGCGGCATCAGCTCCATCATCTCCACCACCGATGCTGAAAGAGCCAACCTCAGATTGTTTGAAGAGATGGATGCCAAGCTGGGAGCGGTGCGGAATGCCTTGCGGAATGGGGAACGCATCGAAGAGTGCTGGTGATGTGATTATCAGGGCGCTGGCTTCGCAGGCTGCCTGGCTGATTAATTTTTCAGCATCTGCCCGCGCTGTTGGCGCCTCCCCGACTCAAGTCTCTATTTGTCAAGCGCCTTAATTGTGTGCACTAATATGTAACATGCTGTTATTTAGAAACAAAATGATGTTGGCATGCCCTATGCTAATAAACAATCAAACAGCAGACAGCAAGACTTTTTGACATAAAATATTTCTTCAGGCAATGGCGCCTCCTTAAAAAACCGGGGCGCTTTTTTGTTTGCCACGGATCAAATCACGGATGCTCACGGATTGGTGAGCGAAAGGAGCAACACAATGAGACAGATCGCAATTTACGGCAAAGGCGGCATCGGCAAATCTACTACAACCCAGAACACTGTGGCAGGTCTGGCCTACCTCGGCAAGAAGGTCATGATCGTCGGCTGCGACCCCAAGGCTGACTCCACCCGTTTGATCCTGCACGCCAAGGCCCAGAATACGGTCATGGATCTGGTGCGTGAGCGCGGCACCGTTGAGGACCTGGAGCTGGAAGATGTCATGAAGGTCGGTTACGGCGATGTCAAATGCGTCGAGTCCGGCGGACCGGAGCCGGGTGTCGGCTGTGCCGGCCGCGGCGTCATCACCGCCATCAACTTCCTGGAAGAGAACGGCGCCTACACCCCTGATCTGGATTTTGTATTCTATGACGTTCTGGGTGACGTTGTCTGCGGCGGGTTCGCCATGCCGATCCGCGAAGGCAAGGCTGAAGAAATCTACATCGTCTGTTCCGGCGAGATGATGGCCATGTACGCCGCCAACAACATCGCCAAGGGTATCCTCAAATACGCTTCTTCCGGCAAGGTCCGTCTGGCTGGTCTGATCTGCAACGCACGTAAGACCGACAAGGAATTCGAACTGGTCAGCGCCCTGGCAGCCAAACTGAGCACCCAGATGATCCACTTCGTTCCCCGTGACAATCAGGTTCAGCGGGCCGAGATGCGCCGCATGACCGTTATCGAATACTCTCCGGAGCATCCGCAGGCACAGGAGTACCGCAACCTGGCGGAGAAGATCCTCAATAACAAGATGCTGGTAATACCGACTCCGCTGGAGATGGAAGAACTGGAAGACCTGTTGATGGAGTTCGGTATCATGGAAGCGGAAGACGAGAGCGTGGTAGGCGTTGTCGAGGCAGCAACAACAGCGTAAATAAAAGTCCCCCTTGATAAAGGGGGATTTAGGGGGATTTGCCGTTGACCCTGAAAAGCAAATCCCCCCCAGCCCCCCTTTATCAAGGGGGGAGTGTTCAAACACTATAAGGAGTTTCCCATGTCAGATAAAATACGAAAAATTGAAGGTATTACCAAGGAATCGACCCAGGCCATGATTGACGATGCCCTGTCGGTCTATCCCGAAAAGGCCAGAAAGAAACGCGCCCCGCACCTGGCGCCCAATGACGCCGCCTCCGGCTGCGCCAGTGTAAAATCCAACAAGAAGACCGTTCCAGGTGTCATGAGTGCCCGCGGTTGTGCCTATGCCGGAGCCAAAGGGGTTGTTTGGGGCCCGATCCGCGACATGGTTCATGTATCCCACGGCCCGGTCGGTTGCGGATGGTACTCCTGGGGCACACGCCGCAACATGATGAGCGGCATCACCGGTGTTACCAGCTTTCCGATGCAGTTCACCTCCGATTTCCAGGAAAAAGACATCGTTTACGGTGGCGACAAGAAGCTGAAGACTCTGCTGGAAGAGGCCCATGATCTGTTTCCGCTGGCCAAAGGTATCTCGGTTCTGTCCGAATGCCCGGTCGGTCTGATCGGTGACGATATCAACTCGGTTGCCAAACAGTCCGCCAAGGATCTGGATATTCCGATCATTCCCTGCAACTGCGAAGGTTTCCGTGGTGTTTCCCAGTCCCTTGGTCACCACATCTCCAACGACACCATCCGCGACTACATCATCGGTACTCGCGAATTTGCCGAGCCCGCGAGCCCCTATGACATTGCCCTGATCGGCGAATACAACATCGGCGGCGATGCCTGGTCTACCAAGCCTCTCCTGGAAGAGTGCGGTCTCAACGTCAAGGCGGTCTGGACCGGCGACGGCGAACTGGAAAAAATTGCCGCCACCCACACGGTGAAGCTTAACGTAATACACTGCTACCGCTCCATGAACTACATGTGCAAGGTCATGGAAGAAAAATTCGGTATTCCATGGATCGAACTGAACTTCTTCGGACCTACCAAGATCAGGGAAAGTCTTCGGGCACTGGCTGAACTGTTCGACGACAACATCAAGGCGAAGGTTGAGGCGGTTATTGCCAAGTATGACCCGATCATGCAGGCCATCATCGATGAATACAAGCCGCGCCTGGATGGAAAAACAGTCATGCTGCTGGTGGGTGGTCTCCGTCCGCGTCACACCATCGGCGCTTATGAAGATCTGGGTATGGATTGCGTAGGTGCCGGTTACGAGTTTGCCCACACCGACGACTACGACCGTACCGCACCGGAAATGCCCGATGCCACGGTAGTGTATGACGACCCCTCCGAGTACGAGTTCGAGAAGTTTGCCGACGCACTCAAACCGGACCTGATCGGCAGCGGTATCAAGGAAAAATATGTTTTCCAGAAGATGGGTATCCCTTTCCGTCAGATGCACAGCTGGGATTATTCCGGTCCTTACCACGGTTACAAAGGCTTCGAAGTTTTTGCCCGGGATATAGATATGGCAATCAATAGCCCGACCTGGAAGCTGGTCAAGGCACCGTATTAACGGCGCCGGAAGGTAACATCAAAATCGCGGCTGTGTAACGGATGAGTTTCCGGCCCAAAAGGAGTAAACCATGTCAAACCTACTAAACCTTGAAGTCAAAAAAATAGTCGAGACCCCACCCGAGGAGATTGAGCGGGTCCAGAACTGGATCAACACCGAAGAATACAAAGAGAAGAACTTCGCCCGCCAGGCGCTGGTGATCAACCCGGCCCACGCCTGTCAGCCGCTGGGCGCGCAGTTGGCGGCACACGGTTTCGAAGGTACCCTGCCCTTCGTGCATGGTTCACAGGGTTGTGCCTCCTACTACCGCTCGACCCTCAACCGTCACTTCCGTGAGCCGGCCCCGGCCGTATCCGATTCGATGACCGAGGACAGCGCTGTGTTTGGTGGTCAGAACAACCTGCATGAGGGTCTGGAGAATGCCTACGCCATCTACAAACCCAAGATGATTGCGATCTTCACCTCCTGCATGCCGGAGGTTATCGGCGACGACCTGACCGCCTTCATCAAGAATGCCAAGCAGAAGAGTTGTGTTCCCAAGGAGCTGCCGACTCCCTACGCCAACACCCCCAGCTTCAACGGCACCCATATCCACGGCTATGACTCGATGCTGCTGGCGGTCCTGCAGAATCTGACCGAGGGCAAACAGGTGGAGGGACGCTGCACCGGCAAGCTCAACCTGATTCCCGGCTGCGACTTCAACACCGGTGATTATCGCGAATACAAGCGCCTTCTGAAAGAGTTCGGCGTTCCCAATACAATTCTGGCAGACATTTCCGACACCTTCGATTCGCCCTGCGACGGCAGCTACCACGTCTATGCCGGCGGCACCAAGCTGGATGACGCCGCCGACTCGATCAACGGCAAGGCCACCATCACACTGGGACCCTATGCCACACCCAAAACCTTCGGCTGGATCAAGGACAACTACTCCGGCAAACATGCCTCCCTGCCGATGCCGATCGGTATCGCCAATACCGATGCCTTCCTCATGAAAGTGGCCGAGCTGTTCGGCAAGGAAGTCCCGGCTTCAATCAAGAACGAGCGCGGCCGGGCTGTGGACGCCGTGACCGATTCGCACCAGTACATGCACGGCAAGAAGTTCGCCGTCTACGGCGATCCGGATTACCTGATGGGTTATGTCTCTTTCCTGCTGGAGATGGGCGCCCGTCCGCATCACATCCTCTGCAGCCGCGGCACCAAAAAGATCGAGAAGGAACTGCAGGCGCTGCTGGACGGCTCCATGTACGGCAACGGTTGCAAGATCTACATGAACAAGGACCTCTGGCACCTGCGCTCGCTGCTGATGACCGATCCGGTCGATGCGGTAATCGGCGACAGCCACGGCAAGTTCGCCGCCCGCGACGCCAAAGTACCGCTGTTCCGCTTCGGTTTCCCGGTTTTCGACCGGGTCAACAAGCATCGCTACCCGCTGGTCGG
>JACMKN010000132.1 GCA_014380135.1 Deltaproteobacteria bacterium | reverse complement strand
GGATCGATGTGCTGGGTGAATTCCATCAGGTGGCGGTGGTCCAGGGAGATGACCACCATGCCGCTGAAAACACCCCGTTTATCGAACAGCGGTGAAGCGAAGCGGATCACTCCCTCGTAGATTTTACAGTTATTGGCATGCTCCGGATCGGCGGCCCCGGCCAGCTGCTCCTGTTTGGAGACATGCAGGCCGGTCAGGTGGGAAACATGGATTTCACCCTGCTGCAGCTCTTTGGTGCGGCGGAAATAATCCTCGCTCTTGAACTCGCTGTCGGCCGGTGTGGAGACATCCCGCAACTCGGATGATTCGAGGAAACGGCCGTCCCGTATGACCAGGCGCTCCCTGCCGCTCTGGTCGATGAATGCCACGGAACGGTAGAGCGGCAGCAGTTCGCGGGTTTCCCGGGGGGCGTCGGCTGTGCCGCGCCGCTGCCAGACTTCGCTGCGGCGGGTGGTGTAGAAGTTGAGCAGGGTCTGGTTGTCCCGGGGGGTGCGGGCCAGAAAAAGCAGATCTCCCTCGCACTGGCGCAGGAATTCCGAGATCGTCTCGGCCACGTGCTGAGCCCGCATCTGCAGCGATTCGGCGGCCTGAGTGTCGGAGGTGTCGGCGATCTCGGCCGTCAGGCGGGCGTTGACCGATTCCAGATTGGAAAGCAGGATCAGCGATGAGACCAGTAACGGTAGCAGCGACAGCAGCAGCGTTACCGACATGATTTTTTTGAAGAGGGTCAGGCGCGGCATTTGCGAGCCGCCGAAACCCCTGATGGAATACTCTCTTGAAACTGATCCGTTCCGGTGGGCATCATTTAGTTGTCGAACATCAGTTTGCGCTCAAAATCCATGGAATGTGTCAGACGCTTGGCGTCTTCAATCGTGATCATATCCTGCCGGTACAGCTGCAGAAGATGCATGTCCAGCGACTGCATCTGATACTGGGATGCGCCGTTTTCGATATGTTTCTCGATCTCATCCAGCCTTCCTTCGCGGATACAGGCCTGGATGGTGGTGGTCGCTCTCATGATCTCGACCACCGGCAGGACGCTCTCTCCGCTCTTGTCCTTGATCAGGCGCAGCGAAACTGTGGCCACCAGGATATCGGCCAGGCGCTGGCGCACGATCTCCTGGGCCTCGGGCGGGAAATGCCCGATTATCCTGTTGATGGTGGAAACCGCGCCCTGGGTGTGCAGCGTGGAGAGCACCAGATGGCCGGTTTCGGCGGCCTTGATGCAGGCATCGATGGTTTCCTTGTCGCGCATTTCGCCGACCATGATCACGTCCGGATCCATGCGCAGGGCAGCCTTGAGGGCCGAACCAAAACTTTCGGTGTCAATTCCGATTTCGCGCTGGATGATGCAGCTTTTCTGGGATGTGAACAGAAATTCTATCGGATCTTCGATGGTTATAATATTGTAGCTGAAGTTTTCATTCAGGTGGCGCAGCATGGATGCCAGTGATGTTGATTTGCCGTTACCGGTGGGACCGGTAACCAGAATCAGTCCGTTGGGGGCCTGGGCAATCTCGCGCAGCACTGCTGGAAGATTGAGGTCTTCGATGGTTCCGATCACCGGTGGAATCACGCGCATGACGATTCCATAATGCCCTTTCTGTCTGAAGATGCTGACCCGGAAACGTCCTCCGCTTGGCAGCGAGTAGGAGGCGTCGCACTCTTTCAGATCACTGCTGAGCTGGCGACCGTTATGTTCCATTACCCTGGCTGCGATGAATTCCGTATCGGCCGGTGTCAGTTTGGGCATTTTGGCACGGATCAGCTGGCCCCGTCCCCGGAAAAAAGGTGGGTTGTCAACCTCGAAATGCAGATCGGAAACTTTTTTCTGGAATGCGATTTCGAGAATCTGGTGCAGTATATTAGCGTCCATCACGGCCCCCACATTTAATGTTCAGTTTCGTAGTTTGTACACCAGATCAGACCGGCTTTTCAATGCTCTTTCGGTAAATGGCATTGTCCAGTATCGATCCGGCATGTTGTGCAAGCGCTTCCAGCAGGCCGGTATGAGGCGGAGAAACCGGTTTGGAACCGAAGTCGGCATAGGTAACGGCGATGACCTTGCCCCGGCTGGTCAGCGGTACTATCAGGGCCTTGGGACTGCGGGGCGGGCCGATCTCCTTGTACAACTGCGTCGTCAGAATCTCATCGCTGCGCTGCCCGTAATACAAACGGCCGCTTTCGACAACCTCCCGCAGCAGTGAGTTTTGGTCGAGCGGAATCCTGAACATGAGCGGAGCCGTCGGCCCATCCGATCGGCTGCCGCTGATACCGATGGATTTTTCTGCAATCAACTCCGATTTTGCCACAACAAAAGTAATCGCCCGCTCGAATTGCAATGCCGCGAAGTTGAGAATAACCAGCGCAATTTCGGGCGGTTCGGAAAGCGTCTTCAATTGTTTAAGGCAGGCCAGGAACTGTTGCTCGACCTCCGGTTGCGACACCGGACGGATGGCTTTCAAAAATGGACCCAGTGCGGAAAGAAAGCTTATCAGCTGTGGTACATACGAATCTTCGTGGCACTGCCGGCAGGGACGGGGGATGACCGAACAGGCTCCAGCTCCGAGCGCCTGCATGCCGATTGACCGCCAAGTGTGGCTGCAGACTGCCATCATAACCGCGCTCTGCGGATAGGCAGCGACCATCCGGCGTACAAGCGACAGTGCCTGTTCCCCACCATCGTCATGGGGGACATCGATCAGCAGAGCCGGGTGCAGGTCCCGTCCCAGCGACTGCTCGATGATGGTATTCAGTGCTGCTTCATCGTCGGTGGAAAAAACGAACAGATTCTGATTGTTGCAGAGGGTGGTTATGGCGTGTGACAAGAGTTCATTGCCGGTCAGCAGGATGAGCGCCGTCAGCGGCGGTCCGGAACCTGCCGGAACCGGTCGGGAGATGCTTGCCAGAAAGGAGATCAGCTTTTCCTGCTGCTCGATGGTAGCCTCCTGGAGTGTGTCGCTCACCTTCCGGCGATGCTCTGCAACCGGGTCACGGTCCTTCAGCCCGATGAACACATCCGGAATTTTCTTGGAAATGGTATCCAGGGCCTCCAGTCCCAGCAGATCCGCGGTTATGTCCGGATTGTCCCCGGCGCTGCCGGGTGTCCCCGGGCTTTCTTCGCTGAAGAACAGTTTGCTGAGCGTCCCGTCCCGCATTTTTTCATCGTAGATACGCAGTGCATCCATCAGGATTCCCTGGGCATTCAGCAGGATTTCCTGGTGAAGTTTTTCCGGGAAATATCGATATTCATCGGAGACGTACTCTTTCGATACATCCAGAGAAAAAGTGCCGCTGGACCAGGTCAGAACCTCAACGATGGTCATCTCGATCAAGGTTTCAAGACCCTTGAAAGCGGTGTCCTTGTCGATGGTACCCTGTTCGATCAGTGTGGCGATCAGCGGTTTGCGATCCGTAGCGGCATTTTTCTGTACCGTCAGCGCCTTTTCAAGCTGCTCCTCGCTGATGGCGTTCATTTCCACCAGAACCTGACCGATGCGTACGCAGTTGTTCAGGTGGTTGGCGCTGACAAAAAAACCGTCACGAAAAACCAGCTGACTTTCACCCTTCGGGCTTTTCAGGTATAAAATGCCGGTTTTAGCGGTCATATGCAGAAGCTGGATGACATCTACAAGCGGAATATGCTCCAGAGCGCCGTTGAAAGACATGCTGCTGCCCCTCCTTCAGGTTTGATGGCGGCCACTATACCCGATAATTTCAAGTTTTGCGCATATTGTTGCGGGTGGATTCCTGTGTTCCGGATTGTGATGGTGACAGCTTGATGATGTTTTGCTACAAATGACAAGGATTGAAGCTTCACATTTATATCTACGGAGATGATGAAAAGATGAAGCGATGTTGTTGAATTGGATACCATGGTTCGCGGTGATCTTCCTGATCGGCGGGTCTCGCTGGCGGACAGGTCTGCTTTTAGGCACGCTTGCCGAACTGATCTATGTCGGCGGCCGGGGGCTGGGGCTTGGCCGTCTGCCGCTGATCGGTCCCCATGACACGCTACTGTTCTTTGCCCTGTCACTGGCGGTGATGGGGCTTTTTATGTCGTTCTCGCCGATCCTGCAGGGTGTGCGCTGGTTTACGAGTTCTATTGGCATCACGGCGGGGGTCATCACGCTGGCGGCTCTCAGGTTCAAGCCGCTCAACATGCCGCTGCCGCAGATCCTCGACACGCTCTGGTTTGAGTTGCACGTGGTGGTGGCCTTTTTCGGCTATGCGCTCTTCGCCATCGGCGGCGTGGTGTGTGTCGCCTACCTGCTGACCGGAATCAGAACCTACCTGGATGTGTACTACAAGGCTGCACTGGTGGGATGGACGTTCTTTTCGGCATCGATGATGTCGGGCGGGATCTGGGGCTATTACGCCTGGGGCACCTACTGGCTCTGGACGCCCAAGGAATTGTGGACATCGATACTCTGGCTGTTTTATGCCATGGCGCTGCATGTCAGGCTGAAAGGCGCCCGTTGGGACACTCTTTCAGCCTGGCTGGGAATCCTGGGCGTATTTGTGATGCTGTTCACCTACCTGGGAGTCAGCCTGCTGATGAAGAGTTCACACAGTTTCTGAGCCATCGGCGAATGGTCTCGATTTTGTTCAAAAATTAGAATACACAAAAAATATCTTGAGAATATCAATAATATTTTGTATCTATAGAAAACGATATTAAGTCGTCCCCTGATTCAGGTGGCGATTTTTATTTTTCAAGCATAGCTGGACGAGTCGGCAATTATCCCGATGAAAACACCGGCTATTGCCAAACAGACACCACTTTTGTTGCAAGGAGTAGTTACATGAACTCATTCACCGTGGACGGGGTTGAACGAGCTTTTTAGCAAAGTTTTTGGTACAGAGTCGGGTCGGATGGGCGAGAAACTTCTGCTGCCTCAATGTGATCCGTCGTATATGACATACACGTTAAATATGACGGATCATAATTACGGCTTTCCCTTTCCACGGCAAGCCTTCTATCCAGTTTAACTTGTATAATCAGAATTTTGCACTCTCCACCTTCTCTGGCATGTTAGTTGCGAAGTGCCGTTTTAGAAAATGCTGATTGGTGAAAAACAATTGTGCACACCCGAGAGGAGTATTATGTGGATAAAATCAAATTGCTGGCAGCCTGGAGTATTGATATGAATGTTTTAACAAAACCATTGTCAGTTCTGGTTCAACTTCTGCTGGTGCTGTGCTTTACGGTTTCCAGCGGCGAGGCGGCAATCTGGACCCTGCAGGATACTGTTAACGACGGTACATCTGTCAAGGTCGATGACGCCCCCCCAGCGCCCACCGACCCTGATTCATTCCCCGGTCTGAATTCATTCTCCGTGGACGGGGTTGAAAGAGTCTTTCAACAATGGTTCTGGTTCAGGGTTGGGTCG
>JACMKN010000131.1 GCA_014380135.1 Deltaproteobacteria bacterium | reverse complement strand
GTGACTGCCGGCAAGAAGCAGCCAGGGTCACGTCATGACTGATAGAAATATCCAGCAAACAGATGGCGCCAAGCTGCGCCGCCGGGCGGAAGGGCGGCTGGCGGAGATAACAGGGACGGTGCCCACTCCCGGAACAGAGGCAGATCCGCTCAGGCTCCTGCACGAATTGCAGGTGCACCAGGTCGAGCTGGAGATGCAGAATGCGGAGCTCCGCCAGTCCAGAAATGAGTTGGATGCCGCTCTGGAAAAATATTCCGACCTCTACGATTTCGCTCCGGTTGGTTACTTTACCCTCAACCGCGCCGGGGTCATCCGGGCCGCGAACCTCACCGGCGCCGGTCTCGTGGGGGTTGAGCGCTCCCGCTTGATCGGCCGGCGCTTCGATCGATTCGTCCCCGCAGAGAAGCGTTCCGTTTTCTCTGCCTTCCTCGGAAAGGTCTTTGGGAGCCCGGCCAAGGAGGCCTGCGAGGTTGGGTTGCTGAAAGAAAATGCTTCCGAACTGATTGTGCAGTTCGAGGGGGTGGCCGCAGCCTCGGCGGAGGAGTGCCGCATTGTCTTGATTGACATCACAGATCGTAAGCGGGCAGCCGCAGCGCTTCGCTTGGCGAAGGATACAGCCGAGTCGCTCAGTCATGCGAAGGACATATCCGAGACGCTGCGCCATGCGAAGGACACGGCCGAAGCGCTGCGGCTGGCCAATGAGGCCGCCGATGCGCTTCACCTGGCGAAGGACACGGCCGTGGCGCTGCGTCTGGCCAATGAGGCCGCCGAGTCGCTTCGCTATGCGAAGGACACGGCCGATGCGCTTCGTCTGGCTAATGAGGTAGCCGAGGCGCTTCGCTATGCGAAGGACACAGCCGAGACGCTGCGCCTGGCCAATGATGCCGCCGCGGCTACCGCCAGGATGAAGAGCCAGTTCTTCGCCAACATGAGCCACGAGTTGCGCACCCCGATGGCCGGCATTCTGGGCATGCTCCAACTCGCCCTCGAAGAGGACCTCGCCCCGAAGCCGCGGGAGTACCTGGAAACAACGCTCAATTCGGCCCGTTCCCTGCTCGGGATTCTTAACGATATCCTCGATATGGCTAAGATCGAGGCTGAGAAGCTTGCCGTAGAAGAGATACCGTTCTCTCCACGGCGCTGCATCACTGAAGCGGTCGACATCATTACTCCCGAAGTGCAGCGCAAGGGACTCGAAATCACCGTCTCGGTGGCGGATGAGGTGCCGGATACACTTGTCGGAGACCCGCTGCGCCTGCGGCAGGTTCTGGTCAACCTTGTCGGCAACGCCGTCAAGTTCACTGATGAGGGAAAGGTTGCGGTAAGCGTCACCGCAGCCGGGACGAACTCCGCCGGAAAAAGTGAGTTTACCTTTGTCGTCACGGACACCGGTATCGGCATCCCCGAAGACAGGAATGACCAGCTCTTCCAGGTTTTCAGCCAGGTTGACCCATCCCACAGTCGCCGGTATGGCGGCACGGGCCTTGGGCTTGCCATCTGCAAGGGGCTCGTGGAACTGATGGGGGGAACGATTGCCTGCGAGAGTAATGAGGGGGGGGGGAGCCGTTTCTCCTTTACCATTCCCCTGGCAGAAACCGGTTTGGAGTGCGCCGCCCCGGCCGCAGAAGAATCCTTTTTGCCTGAAACTATAACCGCTCCGGAGGAAGAAAGGATTCCGCGTCTCTTGCTGGCCGAAGACGATTCTACCATCCGGCACATACTCGAAATAATGCTCAAGCGCTCGCACTACGATCTGGATATCGCCGAGGATGGGCAGAAGGCGGTCGAAATGTGGGAAAAGGGAGAATATGATCTCGTGCTGATGGATGTCCAGATGCCGCGACTCACCGGCTTTGAGGCGACCCAGGCCATCCGGGAGATGGAGCGGAAGCGCGGCGGCCACACCCCCATCGTCGCCATGACGGCCCACGCCCGCAAGGAAGACGAGCAGCATTGTCTTGCGGCCGGCATGGATGCCTTCATTTCCAAGCCGGTTGTCTTCAAGGAGTGCCTGCAGTTGATAGGGCAGCTCGTCAGGCAGAAGCCTTCCGGCATCAACCGGCAGTAAAAAACAAGGTCGCCTGGTTCTGCCGTACAATCCCTTGTGTGTGGCTGAGACGTGTATTTTATACCGAGTTACTTTTCTCTTGAGAAGTGACTTTTTTCTTTGGTACTTCTTGATTTATATCCACCATATATGGCAGTTACGTCAACGGTGACGGTTTTCATTGACGATTTTAATTTTCCCCCGCCCGCATTCCTTCATTTTTACTAACACAATCTGATAGTTGTACTCGTATGACCCGCAGGTATTCTCTGGCATGTTAGTTGCCTTTTCCTTCCCGGCCGCAGATGAAAACTGTTGTGCTCTCTCTGGTGGCGCCTTTCCAAGTACATATCGTCAAATAAAAAAGGAGAAACATCTCATGTGTAAGATATTGATCGTTCATTACAGTATGTATGGACACACTTACAAGATGGCCGAAGCGGTTGCTGAAGGGGTTCGCGAGGTGACAGGATGCGACGCGCTTATCAAGCGCGTTCCGGAAACGTTGCCCAATGAGGTGTTGGAGAAGATGGGCGCACTGGAAGCACAGAAGGGAATGGCACACATCCCGATTGCTACGGTGGAAGATCTGGCGGATGCCGATGCCGCAATTTTCGGTACTCCGACACGATTTGGCAACATGTGCGGCCAGATGCGCCAGTTTCTGGATGCGACTGGTGAGCTCTGGCTGAAGGGGACGCTTGTAGGCAAGGTGGGAAGCGTCTTTACGAGTTCGGCAACACAACACGGTGGACAGGAATCAACCATCCTCAGCTTTCACACCACCCTGCTCCATCAAGGGATGGTAGTGGTGGGCCTGCCCTATGCCTTTGCAGGACAGATGGATATCACCGAAATATCCGGCTGTTCACCCTATGGCGCCTCAACGATCACCGGCAGCAAGGGGGAGCGGATGCCAAGCAGCAACGAACTGGCCGGCGCCCGTTTCCAGGGTGCTCATGTGGCTCGTACCGCCATGAAGTTGAAGGGCTAGAGGCGACGCGCAATATAAAAACCTGTGAACGACTGAAATTGTTATCACGATAAAGGAAACGTCGCATGAATCAAGTGACCGTTGGAAACTATCTGGCCCAGCGCCTGGAAGAGGTGGGGGTGAGGGATTACTTCGCAATTCCGGGCGACTTCAATCTGTCTCTTCTGGATGAATTGCTGAAGAACCCCCGCTTGAAGATGATCAATTGCTGCAATGAGCTCAATGCCGGATATGCAGCGGACGGATATGCCAGGGAGAAGGGCGTGGCGGCTTTGGTGCTCACCTTCGGGGTAGGGGGCTTGAGTGCGGTGAACGCCGTTGCGGGAGCCTTTGCGGAAGACCTGCCCGTCATCGTTGTTTCCGGGGGGCCCAATGTCAGCTCCCTCATGGAAAACCGGGTCCTCCATCACACCCTGGCCCAGCCCGAGGAAGGAGGCAAGTTCGTTCAATCGGTGTACAAGGAGATCACGGCCCATGCGGTGGTGATTCGCGAGGCTTCCAGCGCTGCATTTCGCATCGACGAGGCTATCCGCATCGCCCTTACCGCCCGCAAGCCCGTGTACATCGAAATCGCCTGCAATCTGGCCTGCGCCCTGATATCCAAACCCAACACCCTGACCTTGACGCCCACCCGGCAAAGCGACCCCAAATCTTTGCAGAAAGCGCTGGAGCACGTTGCGGCTTTTCTGAATGGAGCCCGTCAGCCGGTCCTGGTGGCGGGAAGCAGGTTGCGAGCGGGCGACGCCATAGGGGCGTTTGAAACCCTGGCTTCGAAATGCGCCTACGGTGTAGCGAGCATGCCCAATGCCAAAAGCTTCTTTCCTGAAACCAACCCCCAGTTCATGGGGATCTACTGGGGCAGCGCCAGTTCACCAGGCTGCCGCGAAGTGGTGGAATCCAGCGACGCATATCTTTTCGCCGGCCCCATCTTCAGCGACTACACGACCGTGGGTTTTTCTGCTCTTATTCAGCCATCCAGGCTGGTGGAAGCCTCGCCCGAACGCATCATGGTTGAGGGCCAGGTCTATCACGGTGTCGAACTTGCCGAATTTCTGACAAAGCTCGCTCCAAAGCTCCACAGCAACTCCACCTCTCTGGAAGCTTATCTGCGAATCAAGGAGGCGGCCCACGTCCCCACCCCTGCCGGCCCCGAAGATCTTCCCCTTTCCACCCGGCGCCTGTTCCACCACATCAATGAAAGCCTGGACGGCACGACCACGGTCGTGGCCGAGACCGGAGACTCCTGGTTCAATGGCATGGACCTTCATCTGCCGGATGGATGCAAATTCGAAATCCAGATGCAGTACGGGTCCATCGGATGGTCCGTGGGGGCCTTCCTGGGTCTGGCCGCCGCCAACCCCAAAAGGCGCGTCATCGGACTTATCGGCGACGGATCCTTCCAGATGACCGCCCAGGAGGTGTCCACGATCCTTCGTTACAACTATTCGGGAACCATCTTTCTCATGAATAATGGGGCCTATACCATCGAGGTGATGATCCACGATGGCCCTTACAACGCACTTCAAAACTGGAACTACGCCGCCATGGTGGAATCCCTGAAGGGTCAATCCAGCATTCTCAGCCTGGTGGTGCGCACTGAAGGGGAATTGGTGGAGGCTCTTAAAAAGGCAAAGGTATTCCAGGGACTGACCTTCGTCGAGGTGATCCTGGATCGCACCGATTGCAACAAGGCGCTTCTGGGGTGGGGCACGGCCGTAGCCGATTACAATGCAGGCAAGGGCAAAGAAGTTCGCTGAGCTGCCTTTCCTTTAAACACACAAAAAAAGGAGATCAACCATGAAACCACGTGAGAAAAAATGCCGACTTAGATTGTTGCTGATTCTTGTTGCTGCGTTTACGGCGACGTTGGCGACAGCTTTTGCGCAAGACACCGGAAAGAAATCGTCCAGTTACGCTCCCGTCGACATCAAGGAAGACTTCGCAACGATAATGGCTCGAATGAAGGCTGCAAAGCCAGCGGTGGAAAAAAAGCATCTTGATCTGCTTAATCTGCGTTATGACTTGAGCAAACGTCCAGCCCAGGGAGTAACCATGTCCCGTGGAAAGGTCGTGCAGGAGGGCGTAAGGGTCAAGCTGCCCGAAGCGATGACCTGGGAGAAGCTGGCAGCGATGAGTCCCGATGAGATTCGTGACAAGGACGTATTCCCTGCGGGTTTTTTCCCGCTCCCTTTCCCGAATCACCCGGAAGGGGGCATGCTTTTCCCCAAGTTCCAGATTGACGAGATAAAAAAACAAGAAGGCAGGGACCTGACCCGCTTCGACCTTGATTATGATCTGCCGGACCACTTTTTACCCGAATTCCCTGCCGCCATGTATCTGACCACACGGTCCGATCTTGGCGATGTTTCCCAGGGCAAACTCGTGACGATAATGAACTACTATGAGCTGTTCAACGGGATACTGAATCCCAAGCAACTCGAAGGACTGCGCCTGCTGGTGACACCCTTCCCGCAGCAGCAGTTCAATCAGACTGAAGACAGGCGTACTGAAAAGCCGAGCCGCGGCGTTGTTTGTTTCGACTGCCATGCTAATGGACATACGAATGCATCTACGCATCTGGTCGGAGACATACGTCCTCAGGAGTTCCGGCATCGCCTGGACACACCGACCCTGCGAGGAGTGAATATCCAGCGTCTTTTTGGCTCACAACGTGCGTTGAAGAGTGTGGAAGACTTCACCGAGTTTGAGCAGCGTGCCGCCTATTTCGATGGCGACCATGTTATCGCAGCAAAAAAAGGTATCAACATCCTTGATCGCGGCCACCAGGTTCATTCCATGGCAGAGTTCCAGGCAATCCTGGACTTTCCTCCTGCTCCAAAACTCGACATTGTCGGCAAGCTGAATGATAAAATGGCGAGTGAGTCCGAGATGAGAGGGCAAAAACTGTTTTTGGGGAAGGGGAATTGCGGAAGTTGCCACCCGGCGCCTTATTACACCGACAATCTCATGCACAATTTAAAAACCGAGCGGTTCTTCAACCCCCGCATGATCAATGGGAGGATGGCTTCTGCCGACGGCCCGATCAAGACATTTCCTCTGCGCGGTATAAAGGATTCACCGCCTTACTTGCATGATGACAGGCTGCTCACATTGGAAGATACGGTGGAGTTCTTTAACCTGATTCTTCAAACCAGATTGAGCGAACAGGAAAAGAAGGACATTGTTGCCTTTATGAGGACACTTTAGCAATAACCCGGAGAGACTGAATCACCATTGCCGGCTGGTATGACAATGCAATAGCCGGCAGTGGGAAATAAAAAAATGGAAAGGTGGTTAGCTATGCGCAACACAGAAAAAGGATCGATAGGATGGATTTTACTTTGGCTTTTGGGAATCCCGCTCCCGATATTGCTGGTGCTGTTTCTCCTGCGTGGTTGCACGTGAGTCGGGTCTGCTGCAAGACACGATTGTTAAAATCATGAAGTAAGCTGTGCCAGGTCGAGCACAGGCAAAAACCCTGATGAGAGGTTCAACATGCAGGCTTTTAACGGGAAATCGGTGGACATAACCAGATTTGAGAAAGTTCCTGCCGGTGAAGAACGCCGTATAAAAAACATGGTAGTTGTATTGCAAAAAAAGATGTCCAAAGATTATCCCGCAGGCCAGACCAAACGTGACGCACACCCGAACACCCTGGCCTGCTTGCGAGCCGAATTCATTGTTGAGCCGAACATCCCGGCGGAACTTAAGGCAGGAATATTCGCGTTACCCCAAACCTACCCCGCCTGGATTCGTATTTCCAGTGCAAGCGAAAAGATCCAGTCGGACAAAACAAAAGACCTCCGGGGTTTTGCCATAAAAATCATGGGTGTTAAAGGGGAGCGGTTTCTGGCACAAAACGAAGAGAAAGAAACACAGGATTTTTTACTGTTAAGCAATCCGACCATGCCATTGGGAACGGTTGAACTATTCCACGATGCAGTCTATTACAGCACCGAATGGTCGCCTCTGGCCTTTGCAACTCGTATGGTTTTGTCCGGTAATTTCCATGTCATTAACGAACTGCGCAAGGCGCAACAAAACCAGACCAGTCCTCTGGATATCCGCTATTGGAGTACGACTCCGTATCTGTATGGGCCGGACCGCTGTGTAAAATACGCCGTTGTCCCTACGTCTCAATTTAAAAGCCACCTGCCGCAAGTGCTTACCGATCACTATCTCACTGAAAATATGGAAAAACACCTGGCAGCACATGAGGCAAGCTTTGATTTCATGGTTCAGGTTCAAAAAGATCCCGGCCGGATGCCGGTTGAGGATGCCGGTGTTGAATGGAGTGAAAAGGAATCTCCCTTTATCAAGGTGGCCACTATTCGCATTCCTTCCCAGGCTTTCCGTACGGCGGAACGCGAGGAACTGGCTGAGGACTTGTCATTCTCCCCGGCGCATTCCCTGATTGAGCATCGACCGATCGGCGGCATCAACCGGGCGAGGATTGAAATTTACCGGCACTTGTCCGAATTCCGTCATAAGCAAAACAACAAGCAGTTGATGGAACCTCAAATAAGCAACAGAGAGATGGACCGTATGCCACTAAGAGGAGACAACCTGTGAGCATTCTATTTTCCCCCCTGAACCTGCGATCCATTACGTTTCGTAACCGGATTTTTGTATCTCCCATGTGCCAGTATTCCAGTCGCGACGGTTTACCCACTGACTGGCATCTCGTCCATCTCGGCAGCCGTGCCGTGGGTGGAGCGGGACTGGTAATGGTTGAGGCAACCGCGGTAAGCCCTGAGGGTCGTATCAGCCCGGACGACAGCGGCATTTGGAGCGACGCCCATGCCGAGGCATTTATACCAATTACCCGCTTCATACAAGAACAGGGTGCGGTAGCGGGGATCCAGCTTGCCCATGCCGGTCGCAAGGGGTCATGCTCACTGCCATGGCTCGGCGGCGGTCCACTGGGTTTGGAGGCATGCGGCTGGCAGCCGCTTGCGCCCAGTGCCGTACACTTTGACGCAGGTCATCCCATTCCCCGCGCCCTGACACTGGACGAGTTGGACGAGATCGAGGCTCAGTTCCGCGCCGCAGCCCGCAGAGCGCTTGCAGCCAATTTTCAGGTGGTTGAGATTCACATGGCCCACGGCTACCTGCTCCATGAGTTCCTTTCACCGCTCGTTAACAAAAGAACGGATGACTACGGCGGCAGTCTGGAAAACCGGCTCCGTTTCCCCCTGCGGGTGGCACGGGCAGTGCGTGGGGAGTGGCCGGCTGAACTGCCGCTTTTTGTCCGGATTTCGGCTACCGACTGGGTGGAGGGGGGCTGGGATATCGACCAGTCAGTGCTTCTGGCCCGGCAGCTGAAGGAGATCGGGGTGGACCTGATCGACTGTTCTTCAGGGTTTGCGGTACCGAATGAGCCGGTGCCCTTCGGCCCCGGTTTCCAGGTTCCCTTTGCTGCCAGGATCCGGGCTGAGGCCGGGATTGCCAGCGGAGCGGTCGGTTTAATCACCGAGCCGGCCCAGGCAGAGCAGATAGTGGCAACCGGCCAGGCTGACGTCGTGTTGCTGGGGAGGCAGATGCTGCGCGACCCCTACTGGCCGTTCCATGCCGCCAAGGTACTAAACGCGAATGCACCTTGGCCGAACCAGTACTTGCGGGCCTAATAGTCACCGAATGTAAAAACATTTTAAACGGAAAGGAGATCAACATGAATATTTTTGATTGTGCAATCAAGATGGAAGAGGAAGCCAGGATGTATTACGAAAAGCTGGCTGCGGACACTGCCGTTCCCGAGTTGAGAAATCTTTTCACAATGTTGGCGGAATCCGAACAGGAACATCACGATGCTCTGGTGGAGTTGAAAGAGAGTAAGGAATATATAATGACCGGGTTCAAGGACTTGCAGGGGGCGGCCTGCCATTTCAAGCCTCTTCTTGCAAAAAGTGACCTCAAGGTCGAACCGCTCGAAAAAACAGATGCATACCTGGAAATAGTAAAGGAAGAGGAGAAGGGCGTCCAATTCTATGTGGATTTAGCTGCGCAGACAAAGTATGAGAAAGCCCGCAAGATCCTGCTCATGATTGCCGACGAGGAGCGGAAGCACCTGAGCATCGTCAAGAACATATACTCCTTCGTCGAGTCGCCGAAAAGCTTCCTTGCCTCGGCCGAATTCAGCAACCTCAAAGAATACTGACGTGCCATGTTGACGGGGTTGTTTGCTGTTATTAGATCAAACAGCGGGCGTTTTGCGGACGGGGGTTAGCCCTGCCAAAAAAACATACAAAAAAAGGAGAAACATCATGACTTACACGCCAAAGGGGTAACTTTGGAAAGCGAGTGTTTTATGGATCAAATAGTTGATGTAACGGCATCGGAAAAGAGATGCAAATTCAAGAACAAACTCCTTTTGAAACACGTGGCGGCGTTGCTGGGATTCCTGATGCTGTTTGTACAGGTGGGGTTGGTGTCGGCGGCGACGGTGGAATACGACCTCACCATTGCCCGTCAGGAAGTGAACTTAACCGGCCAACCTGTCGAGGCGATGACCATCAACGGCCAGTTGCCGGGGCCGGCACTGCATTTCACCGAGGGCGACCACGCCGTGATTCGTGTCCACAATCAGATGGACGTGGAGACCTCGATTCACTGGCACGGCATTCTGCTGCCCAATGCCATGGACGGCGTGCCCTTCGTGACACAACCACCCATAGCGCCGGGCCAGACCTTTACCTACACCTTCGATCTGCGCCAATCCGGCACATACTGGTATCACAGCCATACCATGCTTCAGGAACAGCGCGGACTGTTTGGGGCGCTGGTCATCGCGCCGAAGGTAGAGGGGACGTTTGACCGGCTACGCGATCAGGTCGTGGTGCTGTCCGACTGGACCGACGAGGACCCGGATTCGGTGACGCACACGCTCAAACGCGGCAGCGAGTGGTATTCACTTCACAAAGGCAGCGGTCAAAGCGTGCTGGGTGCGGCACGGCTGGGGATGCTGGGCTCGTATTTTTCACGGGAACTCCAGCGCATGCCTCCCATGGATCTTGCCGATGTGTATTATGATCGTTTTCTGCTCAACGGGGCAGCCAAGCAGTCTCTCGCCGCCCAGCCGGGCGAAAAGATCCGGCTCCGGGTCATCGCTGGTTCGTCCACAACCTATTTCTACCTGCAGTTTGCCGGCGGCCCGTTGCAGATCATCGCGGCGGACGGACTGCCGGTGAAACCCTTTGACGAACCGCGGCTGCTGATCGGTGTGGCCGAGACGTATGACGTCATCGTCACGGTTCCGGAAGGTGGCAGCTACGAGTTTCGCGCCACAGCCCATGATGGATCAGGTCAGGCCTCGTTGTGGCTTGGTACCGGACCACGGCACGCCGCGCCGGATATACCGCATCCCAATCTCTACGCCAATATGGGCGGTCTTTCGCTCAAACGCGTGTTGGCGTTAACCCCGGGCGGTTCGATGGGCATGTCCGGCAACGAAGTGCGCGCCGGCACGTTCGACCAGCCGGGTATGAACGGCATGGACGGCATGGACGGAATGAAGGGAATGAAGGGGATGAAGGCGATGGATCAGGGCGCCATGACTCAGGATACCGGCAAAATGAACCGTGCCTCCATGGCCTCCGGGTCCGCGATGGGTCATGCGGGCCACGACAAGAGCGATATGGCACAGGAAAAAATGCCGACGGACACGGCCACCAATAGCCGCGACAAACCGGGGATGGTCTCCCACGAGCAACCCGACGCCCCCAGGAGCACCTGGCTCGGGATGCTGGCTGAGGACGTGAGTTCGAAAGCTCCGCTGGCCGCCGACGGTATGAGCCCCGAACGTCCCTGGCCGCCTTACGACAAGCTTCGCGCCTTGCAGCCCACCGCCTTCGATCCACACAAACCCGTCCGCGAAATCCGACTAACCCTCGATGGCGACATGAAGCGTTACGTCTGGTTTATAAACAACAAACCGCTTTCCGAAACTGATCACATTGAAATTAAACGCGATGAAGTCGTGCGCTTCATCATGATCAACCGCACCATGATGCATCATCCGATGCATCTGCACGGGCATTTCTTCCGGGTGCTCAACAAACAGGGTGACTACTCGCCACTCAAGCACACCGTTGATGTCGCCCCCATGACGACCACGGTGATCGAGTTTGCGGCGGAAGAGTTCGGCGACTGGTTTTTTCACTGCCACCTGCTCTATCACATGGAAAGCGGCATGGCGCGGGTGGTGCATTATCAGGGCTTTACGCCCGATCCGGCTACCGCCACCGTCCGGAAGCATCTCTACCATGACCCGTTCCATCTGTATGGTCAGGCGGATCTGCTTTCGCAGATGGCGCAGGGGGCCCTGGTTTACTCTAACACGCGGCACATCTTCTCCACCGAGTGGCAGGTCGGCTGGCAGCGTGTGAACAACGTGGAGTGGGAGGTCACGCCAGCCTACGGTTACTACCTGAACCGCTTTGCCAGTGTCTTTGCCGGGGTTGATCTTGCAGGCGCTGGTGATCTATTCGAAAAGCACGAGGGCATTTTCGGTCTTCGCTACCTGCTGCCAATCAATATTGCGTCTCGCGTGTGGGTGGACACGGCCGGCGAATGGCAATTCGCCGTCGGCAAGCAGTTGGATCTCACGCCGCGACTCGCGGTTTTCTCGGAGGCCGAATATGACACCAGGGAAAAGTGGGAAATCCGGGCGGGCGCAAGCTACCTGTTGACCAAGCAAATTTCCCTGCTCGGCCTATGGCATTCCACGTTCGGTTGGGGGGGCGGTCTGCGCTGGCAGTTCTGAATTCCCACGGAATTCAGCAACCTTAAAGAGTACTGATACCAAACGGACTGTTGAAAGAGCACGGAGAACTGCCTACCTGGGCGGATGTGTTCAGACGCATCGGTCTTGATGAACGAAACCACATGAACAGGAGTTTTGTCTCTTGTGATAAACCGGAACGGGTTGTAAAATATGACGGAATGCCGGTGATAGCGGGCTGACCAAAAAAGTTTATAGGAAAAATCAATGAAAAGCGACAAGGACAAGAGTCTGCCGGCTGATTCCAGCGAACTGCGCCGACAGGCGGAAAAGCGTTTGCATGCCAAAACGGCTGACCTGCATCCACCCCGGACCAGGGAAACTATGCAGTGCCTCGTCCATGAACTTGAGGTACATCAGATCGAGCTGGAGATGCAAAACGAAGAGTTGTGCATAACCCAGGAGGAACTTGAGGTATCACGGAATACATATGCAGAACTATATGATTTTGCACCTGTTGGCTATTTCACGTTTGATGCGTGCGGACTGATACGGGAGGTAAATCTTACCGGCGCGAAACTGCTGGGATTGGATCGGCGGGAGCTGATTAAGAAGCCCTTTAGCAGTTTTATTGCCGATGCAGACGGAAGGGAAATTTTTCCCAGTCACCTCGCAAGTGTCATGCAAGTACCTGGCATGCAGAAATGTGAAATCAAACTCTCGGGAAAAGACGGCTCGACGGTCCATGGCCAGCTTCAGAGCGTCGCGTTGGATGATATTGAAAGAAAGGACGGCTACATCCTCTCTTCAATTGTTGATGGTACGGCTGGCAAGCAGATGGAAGAAGAACGTGCCCGACTCGCATTGATAGTGGAGTCCTCCAGTGATGCGATTTACAGTATATCTTTGGACGATGTGATTACGAGCTGGAACAGGGGCGCGGAGAATATTTTCGGATATTCTGCCAGTGAAATCATCGGCAGCCAGATCTTCACCGTTATACCGTCAGATCGTTGCGGTGAAAGGCACAGGATTTTGCAGACGATCCTGAGCGGCGAACATGTCCAGCATTTTGAAACATCTCGTGTCAGAAAAGATGGCACCCAGATTCATGTATCGATAACAACCTCGCCGTTACTGAATACTGACGGGAAAATAATCGGCAATTCGGTAATTGCCCGTGACGTAACAGAGCGCAGAAAGCTGGAAGAGCTCATCAAGCATCAGGCACATCACGACACGCTGACCAATTTACCAAACCGGCAGCTTTTTATGGATTTCCTCTCCCAGGGACTGTCACAGGCGCGGCGTGACGGGAAAAAACTGGCTTTGATGTTTCTGGATCTCAACGGTTTCAAACAGATCAACGATACATTGGGACACAGTTGCGGGGATCGCCTGTTACAGGAAGTCGCCCATAGACTCAGTGACTGCATACGTGAAACAGACACCGTGGCCCGCCTGGGTGGAGATGAATTCACTGTGCTGATGCCGGATCTTGGCCACACGGATGATGTGGGTGTCGTGCTGAAAAAGATTTTGGGGGTTTTCGAATCACCGTTTATGCTGGATGACATTGCGGTAGACAACACCACCAGTATCGGTGTCTGCATGTATCCGGAGGATGGCGAGAGCAGCGAAGAGCTGATGAAAAAAGCGGATATCGCCATGTACGACGCGAAAGGTTCGGGCAGGAACTCATATAAGTTCTATAACAGCGAGATCAACGCACGTACCATTAAACGCCAGAAAATGGAGGGGTTCCTGCGCCAGGCCCTGAACAGAGACGAACTGGAACTGCTGTTCCAACCCATGGTGTGCTGCGATACGAGTGCCATTATCGGAGCAGAAGCACTCCTGAGGTGGAGGCATCCTGAACAGGGCCTGCTGGCCCCCGATCAATTCCTTGAGATTGCGGAGGATAGCGGAGCCATAGTGCCCATTGGTGAGTGGGTAATCCGTAATGCCTGCGAGCAGATTCGGGCCTGGAACAAGATGGGCTATCCGTTAAACGTTTCAGTGAACCTCTCAAATCGGCAGTTCCATCAGTCAGACCTTGTCGAAAAAACAGCCCTGATACTCGCGGAAACGGGCCTGAATCCGCATCAGCTTGAATTTGATATCACGGAGGAGTCCATCATGGCGGATATTGATTATTCGCTCCTCAGCTTGCAGGCGCTAGCTGATATGGGGGTTACCCTCGCCATTGATAATTTCGGCACCGGTTCATCCTCTTTAAACTGGATAAAAAAAATGCAAACTCAGAAAGTAAAGATTGATAAGAGTTTCGTACAGAACATGTTGTCCGAACCAGATGATCTGGCGATAGTCAATGCCGTCATCGCCATGTCACACAATCTGAAGATGACGGTGGTTGCCAACGGGGTTGAAACCAAGGATCAATTATCGGTCATCCGGCAGAGTGGCTGTGATCAACTCCAGGGATATGTGATAAGCAAGCCGCTGATACCGGCTGAATTCGAACGATTAGTGGCAAACTTTTGATGCGCGGCCTGACATTTGATCACTAAATACTGCATCCTCCACCGTTTCAGAATTAATATGTCGGAGGCATTCCTTGACTGATAAAAATGTCAAAAAAACAGATAGTGCCGAGCTACGCCGCCAGGCGGAAGAACGACTTGGAGCGCCCCCACCTTCCGGAACAGAGGGGGAGGGTGGGGCGCTGAGGCTCCTCCACGAATTGCAGGTGCACCAGATTGAGCTGGAGATGCAGAATGCGGAACTCCGCCAGGCCAGGAATGACCTGGATGCCGTTCTGGAAAAATATGCCGACCTCTACGATTCCGCCCCGTCGGGCTACTTTACTCTCGACCGCAACGGGACCATCCGTGCCGCGAACCTGACTGGCGCAGGTCTCATGGGAGTCGAGCGCTCCCGCTTGATCGGCCGGCGCTTCGATCGATTCGTCTCCGCAAATAATCGTTCCGCATTCTCTGTCTTCCTCGGAAAGATCTTTGGGAGCCCGACCAAGGAGGCCTGCGAAGTTGCGTTTTT
>JACMKN010000130.1 GCA_014380135.1 Deltaproteobacteria bacterium | reverse complement strand
CCCATATCTGGGGCTATCCGGTCGGCATCATCGCCAACAACGGCATCCTCTTCTCCGAATCGGCCCTCAAGGGGGCCCATTTCATCGAGCTCTGCAGCCAGCGCGGAATCCCGCTGATCTTCCTGCAGAACATCTCCGGTTTCATGGTCGGCAGCAAGTACGAGGCGGGCGGCATCGCCAAGGACGGGGCCAAGATGGTGACGGCGGTGGCCTGTGCCAGGGTGCCGAAATTCACCGTGATCATCGGCGGCAGTTTCGGCGCCGGCAATTACGGCATGTGCGGCCGGGCCTACAGCCCCCGATTCCTCTGGATGTGGCCCAACGCCCGCATCTCGGTCATGGGCGGCGAGCAGGCCGCCAGCGTGCTGGCACAGGTCAAGCGCGACGGGATCGAAACCGGCGGCGGCAGTTGGTCGGCAGCGGAGGAAGAGGCTTTCAAGCAGCCGATCCGCGAACAGTACGAAACCCAGGGGCACCCCTATTATGCCAGCGCCCGCCTGTGGGACGACGGCATCATCGATCCGGTTGATACCCGCATGACGCTGGCCCTGGGGATATCGGCGGCCCTGAACGCTCCGCCGGAGAAGACCGAATTCGGTGTGTTCAGGATGTAGTAAATCAAAAAAAGCAATAGGAATACGACATAAATGAGCGAAGAAACCATCCTTGCAAATATAGACGAACGGGGCGTTGTCACTCTGACCATGAACCGGCCGGAGCTGCACAACGCCTTTGACGAGCGGCTGATTGCAGCCCTGACCGGTGCGCTGCGGCAGCTGGCTGCCGATCCGGCGGTGCGGGTGGTGCTGCTGGCGGCTAGCGGAAAAAGCTTCTCGGCCGGCGCCGACCTGAACTGGATGCGGCGCATGGCCGACTATTCCCATGAACAGAATCTGGCCGATGCCGCCGCTCTGGCGGAGCTGATGCGGACTCTGGACAGGCTGCCCAAGCCGACGATCGCGCTGGTCCATGGGGCGGCCTATGGTGGCGGAGTCGGCCTGGCGGCCTGTTGCGACATAGCAATTGCCACGGCCCGGGCCTCGTTCTGTCTGTCCGAAGTCAGGCTGGGGTTGATCCCGGCCGTCATATCCCCCTATGTGGTGGCAGCGATCGGCAACCGTGCCGCGCGGCGCTATTTCCTGACCGCCGAAACTTTCGATGCACTTGAGGCACAACGCATCGGCCTGGTCCACGAAGTCGTGGCCGATCAGGATGAGCTGGCAGTTGTTGCCGAACGTTTGACTGCGCAGCTCCTCAAAAACGGTCCCGCCGCGCTGTCGGCCGCCAAAAGTCTGCTGCAGCGGGTCAGCCGCGGGGTTGTTGATGATGAGATGATTGCCGATACCGCCGGGCGGATCGCCGGGATCCGCGCCACCGCCGAGGGGAAAGAGGGGCTGGCGGCATTTCTTGAGAAGCGTCCGCCGGCCTGGATAAAATAACAGCACAATAAGGACATAAATCATGTTCGATAAAATCCTGATCGCCAACCGCGGTGAAATCGCCTGCCGCGTGATCCGTACCGCCAGGCGTCTCGGCATTCGCACCGTGGCGGTCTATTCCGAGGCTGATGCCGGTGCGCTGCATGTGGCGCTGGCCGATGAAGCCTACCATATCGGTCCGGCGGCGGCCCGCGAGAGCTATCTGCTGGGGAAGGTCATCCTGGATGCGGCGCTGCGCAGCGGCGCCCGCGCAATCCATCCCGGCTACGGTTTCCTGTCGGAAAACGCCGGGTTTGCCGAAGAGTGCGCCGGGGCCGGCATAGTATTCATCGGTCCCACCTGCGCTGCGATTCGAGCCATGGGGTCGAAGAGCGCCGCCAAGGAGATCATGCAGCAGGCCGGTGTGCCGCTGGTGCCCGGCTATCACGGCCGGGAGCAGGACCCGGCTTTTCTGCGGGCCGAGGCGGACCGGATCGGCTATCCGCTCTTGATCAAGGCCAGTGCCGGCGGCGGCGGCAAGGGTATGCGGGTTGTCTGGAACAGTGCCGACTTTGATGAAGCCCTGAGCGGCGCCCGCCGTGAAGCGCTGGCCGGCTTCGGCGACGACCATGTTTTGCTGGAAAGGTATCTGACCAAGCCGCGTCACATCGAGATTCAGGTTTTTGCCGACAGTCACGGCAGCGTTCTGCACCTCTTCGAGCGGGATTGTTCCATTCAGCGCCGCCATCAGAAGGTCATTGAGGAGGCGCCGGCACCCGGCATGACGGTCGCGCTAAGGGAAAAAATGGGGAGTGCGGCGGTGGCGGCGGCCAAAGCCATCGGCTATGTCGGCGCCGGGACGGTCGAGTTTCTGCTGGACGAGGATGGTTCCTTCTATTTCATGGAGATGAACACCCGCCTGCAGGTGGAGCATCCGGTAACCGAGATGATCACCGGCCTTGACCTGGTGGAGTGGCAGCTGCGGACCGCCGCCGGCCAGGCGCTGCCCTTTTCGCAGGAGCAGCTGGTGATCAGCGGCCACGCCATCGAGGCCCGTATCTACGCCGAAGATCCGGCCCGCAATTTTCTGCCCTCCACCGGACTGCTGCGGCATCTGCGGACTCCCGCCGAGAGCGCCCATGTCCGCATCGATTCCGGCGTGCGCCAGGGTGACGGGGTCAGTATCCATTACGATCCGATGATCGCCAAGCTGATCGTCTGGGACAGCGACCGGGCAGGCGCCATTCGCCGTCTGCGCCAGGCGCCGGCCGAGTATCAGGTGGTGGGCGTCACCACCAACATCGCTTTTCTCGGAAATGTGATCGCTCATCCGGCTTTTGCAGCCGGCCGGATCGACACCGGCTTCATCGAACGCCAGCGTTCCGGGCTCTTTCCGGCTGTTGCCCCTGCGTCGGACAGCACCCTGGCGCTGGCCTCGCTGGAGCTGATGCTGACACAGTCGGACGAAGCCCAACGAAAGGCGCGCATCTCCCTTGATCCATATTCGCCCTGGCATCAGGCCAGCGGCTGGCGGCTCAATTATGACAATCACCACGAGCTGTATTTCAGGGATGGTGAGCGGATCGTCACGGTAACGGCCCATTACCGCCGGGACGGTTTCATGCTGGATCTGCCGGGAGGCAGCATTTATGTCAGGGGTGAACGGGACGGCGACGGCAACCTTCTGGCCGATCTGGCCGGTGCCAGGGCCAAGGCGACCATTGTCCGCAACGGCAATACCCTGATCGTCATCGATCAGGGCGGAAGTCACCTGCTGACGCTGCACGACCCGCATGCCGTGGGGGACCAGGCTGAGGCGGCCGCCGGACGTCTGACCGCCCCCATGCCGGGCAAGGTCGTGGCGATCAT
>JACMKN010000129.1 GCA_014380135.1 Deltaproteobacteria bacterium | reverse complement strand
CGTTCCCATCCCGAACACGGAAGTTAAGCCCCTCTGGGCCGATGATACTGCACGGGTAGCTGTGTGGGAAAGTAGGTCGCCGCCGGGAATAATATCAAAAACAGCCCCATCACTTCTAAAGTGGTGGGGCTGTCTGCGTTTGTGGTAAAAACCGGCGAGGTGGACTTTTGTAAAAATATTAAAATGGGGTTTTTTGCGTAATAAGTGGCAGGTTGCAGTGAGTGGATCGGTAGAGTGGTTGAATCAAGGCTATGCATGAAAAAACTCCTAAAATAATCACCAAAACTTCCTGAAAATGCGAATATAAAAAACTTTGACGTCGGCTCGTTCTGGGTGGTAATGTCAAGACGTGAATAGCTGATTTCCATCTTTATACTTAGCCGTTGGGCGTTTTTGTGGGAGAATGACGTTTCTGTTTATCACCACCTACAGTTGCTACAACTATTTATGTATCTTCGAAAACCGGAGTTTCTTATGATTTCATTTCCCAGGCTGATCATCTTGTCTCTACTGGCTACTTCTCTCCACCCGCTAAGCTCATACGCTTTTCCTGATTCGGCAAATCCCGGTATCTCTTCCAATCCAACTGAAATATATACTGCCACTCAGCAGGCATCTGCACCAGAAATAAAGGTGCTATCGCGGCAGCCATTGGTCCTGACGATGAAAGCAGCAATCGAAATGTCGATTCGCAGAAATGTTGAACTGCGAATCGAAGCCCATAACTCCAAGCTGGCCTCCGTCGAAGTGGTCAAGAGTTATGGGGTATATAACCCGGTCTTGAATTTGTCTGGGACTGGAGGCATAACGGCTGTTCCGGGAGAGGCATTTTTTTTGACAAAAAACTTTAGTTCATCTATCGGAATTACCCAAAATCTTCCGACGGGAGGCAATATCTCTGCAACAACCCAGACGGGATATTTTAGATTTGAGCCTGCAACAACAGCCTCGAAAGAGTGGCAGTCAACTGCCGGCCTTGCCTTTAGTCAGCCGTTACTGAGGAGTGCGGGCAAAGAAACGTTTGAACTGTACATCATACTTGCTGCCACATCGCTGCAGGATTCATTGGAGCGCTTTCGCAATGCCACTATTGATACAGTTTCCAATGTTATTGCCTCGTACAATCACCTTTATGTCCTACTGAAGGTGAAGGACACACGGGAGGCGGCGCTATTATCCGCTCAGACATTGCTGGACGGGATCAAAAAGAAGGCGTCGGGAACGGCCCAAGAGCTTGAAATTGCCAATGCAGAATTTGCCATCGCTCAACGAAGGAAGGACTTTGTCGAAGCGACTCGAAGTGTTACAGATCAGGAGGCAAACCTACGTTATCTGATTGGATTGGAATCGCTGCTAAACATTGTTCCCAGTGACCCACCATCCAAGGATGAACCGGCGGAAACAGACACTCAGGCCGTGAAGGCAGCGCTGGAACTTCGTTCGGACCTGAAGCAGCTAACGACTAGTTTGCATTCAGCTCAACTGCAGGAACGGGTTGCCCGTCATCAATCCCTGCCCGAGCTTACCATCAATGCTAGCGGAGGACTAACCGGGACCGGGTTCAACATTAGCGAAGGTTACCAGCAAATTAGCAGCAATCCTGGAACGTACTGGACAGCCGGTATGCTGTTTAGTGTTCCGCTCGGCAATACAACGGCGCGCAACGAGTACATCAAGAGCAAAATAAGAACTGAACAGGTACAGGACCAGATCAAAGCCCTGTCTTGGAGAATCCGCAATGATGTCGAATATGACATGCGCTCACTTATATCAGCACGATTGCAGATGCAGCTGGCTGATAAATCAAGTCAATTTGCAGATCAGCGCTTCGGAGAGTATCGGAAGAACTATCTTCTGAATATGGCCTCGATTCAAGATGTTCTTAATGCTGAAAACGACCTGAATGTTGCCCGGAATTCACAATTGGAAGCGGTCGAAACATTTTCTAATGCTGTTACAAAATTATGGAAAGACACTGGTCTGTTGCTCGACCACTATGGCATACATATTTTTAAATCTCAACCAATGGGCACTGCCGATAACCGAGAGCAGGACACCTACAACAATATGGATCTTTCTGCGGCTGCCCCGATGCCGGGAAATGTCGTAAAGCGTAAACAAGCGCCGCATGGTACACAGTCTCCAGTCCCTTCCTCCCGCGAAGACGACCACTCTGAAACGGAGAAGCTGGCGACAGCAAGTAGCGTAACGACTCAGGCAACAGCAACGCAGACAAGTACTCCTGCGACCAAAACATATACGCTTGAGATCGGCGAATTTTCGTCCAAAACGGTGATGGCGGATGCCATCGCAAAAATTAAAAGCATCGGACTGGTTCCGCAGGTAAAGCAGGGATCGCAGAAAGTGGAACAGGTGATACGACTGTTTTATGCAGCGTTCACGAGTCAACTTCAGGCACAGAAGGCGCTCAAGAAGGTGCAGCTATTCATGGCCAATGGCTTCATACAAATGAATGAAAAACAACGGCATGCAGTGTATGCAGGTTCATTTATTGACCAGAAATCTGCGCTACTAGAACAAAAGCGACTTGCAGGCCACGGTATAAAGGTGCGCCCTGAAAAAGCATCTGCCTCATTACCAACTTTCACGATTTCTGCTGGAAATATCCTGGGACGGGAAGCCGCTCTGGAATATATGAATAGGCTAGAACATCTGGGGTTGAAATCTGTTGTAGCAGAGAATCCGTGATAGCATTTAATTTTAATGGTCAGATTGATAAATTTAGTCAAATAGTCAGTTTTCCAAACCCGCAGTTTTTTGGAGTATGCGACAACCAATAAAATGAGACAACTCATTGAGCTACATCGCCATTCGATCGGCGAATTTTTAAAATTCGTGCTGGTTGGCCTTCTGAATACAGGCATCGATGTCGCGTTCTTTTTTCTGCTGACCTGGTTCGGCATATCCTTCGTGGTGGCGCAAATAGTTTCCTACTCCTGCGGAGCCTCCAACAGCTATCTGCTCAACAAGATCTGGACTTTCCGCTCCAGCAGCCTCTCGTATGGCGAAATAGTTCGCTTCACGGTCGTAAATCTGATTTCACTGGGGATTTCAATCGTTGTACTCACTCTGCTCCACGGCAGGGCCGGCTTGGAGCTGACTGCGGCCAAAGGGGTGGCAACGGTCTGCGCCTTGGCGGTAAACTTTCTTGGAAACAAGCTTTGGGTCTTCAAATGATAGGGAGGTAGCATGACAGGGGAATGGTGGGTTATAGCAACGCTCTGTTGCGGACTTTTCCTCTTGGGAACCTGGATAGTAGCCGGGCGGATGTCCCTAGAAAAGGCAGAAGTTCCTGTCGGCGGGAAATTGGCCTTGCTCCTGATTGTTGCCGGGTTGCTGAGGGTGGCGTTGGCGGCAACGACCAGAGGTTACGCCGCCGACATCACAACCTTCAGTGCCTGGGCGGCGCATGCAGCCGATGGCCTGACGTCATTCTACACGCCCGGCTACTTCGCCGACTATCCACCCGGTTATATCTATCTGCTCTGGCTGGTCGGCAAGTTGCGGCTTGCGCTGGGAATAGACTTCGATACCCCTGCTTTTATGGTGCTGCTGAAGCTTCCGGCGATCCTGGCCGACTGCGCCACATCATGGCTTTTTTATCGTATTGCTCGCCGCCATTGGAGCGGTACAGCCTCGCTGGTTTTGGCGGCACTGTACGCTTTCAATCCGGCCGTTATTCTCGATTCGGCGGTCTGGGGGCAGGTAGACAGTGTCCTGACGCTTCCGATCCTTTTGGGAGTTATCCTGCTGGAGAAAAGTCCGGCGGCTGCAGGGGCCGCCTTTGCTGCGGCGCTGCTGATCAAACCCCAAGCGCTGATCTTTGCCCCGCTCCCGATGCTCTGGTTCGGAATCCGGTTCATGCGCCGGGATCGGAATGCCATGGCGGATCTGCTCATGTTCTGCGGTTCTGCAATCGCGCTCTTCTCGCTGGTAATTCTCCCCTTTGCCGTACACGAGAGTCCGGCCTGGATCATCTCAAAATACGGCAGTACCTTGGCCTCCTATCCTTATGCTACCCTCAATGCATTCAACCTGTTTGCCCTGACTGGTGGGAACCTCGCTCCCGTGGGACAGCAACTTCTGCTACTCACCTATGGTACCTGGGGAAATATTTTTATCTTTCTGATCGTGCTCTTCACGGCCATGGTAATGCTGCGCGGGCAGGCACCATCCCGCCTCTGGTATGTCCCTCTGTTTCTCTCGGCATCGGTCTTCGTCCTAGCGGCCAAGATGCATGAGCGCTATCTCTTCCCGGCGCTGGCACTGGCACTGGGATTCCATATCGTCAGCCGTGACCGCCTGGCGCTACTGCTTTTCGCCGGTTTCAGTACGACCCAATTCCTCAACGTTTACCAAGTGTTGTCGCTCAGCCACGATAACATCTACAGTGTGCCGCCGCTTGACCCGCTCTTGCTGACAGTATCCCTTGCCAACCTGATCCTCTTGCTGATTCTCGTCCGGGTCGGATACCGTCACTGCGTTGCAGCACCCCACCCCGAAGCGGATCAGGCCGCCAACGGATAGCGTTTTACCCCGTTTTTCTGAACGACTGCCGGTTTCGCTCGCGTCTCTCTGTTGAAATTAAGTTCTTCCCGTACAACGTAGAGCGGCCGCCCCTTGGCTTCGTCATAAATCCGTCCGATATACTCGCCGATGATTCCCAGCATCATCAGAACAACGCCGTTGAAGAAGAGGTTCACTGCCATCATGGATGCCCAGCCGGTCACCGTGCTGTCGGTGAAAAGCTTGAGGTAGAGTACAAACAGCAGGTAGGCGAAACCGCCCAGGGAGACGGTGACTCCCACATAGGTCGCAAGTTTCAGCGGTTTGTAGGAAAACGAAGTAATAGCGTCAAATGCAAAGCGGAGCATCTTTTTGAGGGGATATTTGGTCTCACCCGCAAAGCGTTTTTCCCGGTCGAATTCCACACCGGTCTGTCTGAATCCGAGCCAGCTGATGATTCCGCGCACATAACGGTTGCGTTCCTTGACTTGTTTCAAAGCGTCGCACACCTTGCGGTCGATTAAACGGAAATCTCCCGTATCCACCGGAATGTCTACATCGGTCAACTTCTGGAGGACGCGGTAGAAGGCGGCCGAGGTGAAGCGTTTGAAGAGGGTCTCTCCCTTGCGCTTGGCACGTTGGCCGTAGACGACATCAAAACCCTCTCGCCATTTGGCGATCAGTTCAGGGATCACCTCCGGAGGATCCTGGAGATCGGCATCTATGACGATCACTGCATCACCCAAGGCGTAGTCCATTCCGGCCGTGATGGCGGTCTGATGGCCGAAATTGCGGGCAAAATCAATCAGCCGGACGTTGGTGTCGCTCTCGCAGATACTGCGGATGATTAGCGGAGTGGCATCACGGCTGCCGTCATTAACGAAAATCAACTCATAGGGCTCGCTCAGCCTCTCCAGTACCACCTTGAGCCGTGAGTATGATTCATGGATCACCGCTTCTTCGTTGTATACCGGGACCACTACTGAAATTACAGTCTTGTTCATTATTTCGCCTTTCGTAATACGGGATTGCCCCGCGGCATTGTTAAAAGAACCAGGTTGGAAACCACCTGAGTGAAGCCACATAGTCCTGCGACACCTGCAGCCCCGACAGGACCGGGTAGAAGAGGATGAAGAGTCCGGCCGCAACCCCCAGATAACCCCAGGTTACGGCGCGGAAGCGCGGACAGCGCAGCTCCGCACTCCTCAGTGTTGCAACTATGCAGAGGATCAGAAACGGTACCGTTGAGAAAAAATGATAAATGAAGGCCAGCCGGTTTATTCCGACCCACGGCAGGTATTGGCAGACCAGTGCCGTCAGCACGACCCCCAATCTGGCGTCGCGATTTCGCAGGGCGAGAAAGGCAGCCGTTGCAACGGCGGGTATGCCCAGCCAGAAGATGGCGGGATTGCCGAAGGAAACGATGCTGGAGGCGGTTCCGTCGGGGAGACCGGCCCCGGTGTACATCCACATCGGATGCAGGTCCAGCGGCCATGACCACCAGGGTGAGGAAAAGGGATGGGTGGCCTGCAGCGTCCGATGGTAATTCAGCATGTGGGCCTGAAGGCGGAATACATCCGTCAGATCGTGACCCGGACCGGGCAGGGCTAGGTACGGAAGAAATGCCGAAAGATAGATCAGGGCCGGCAGCACCCCGAATGCAACCAGGCAGATGCCGATCCGCCGCAGGAGAAATCCGGCCAAGCCGTGCTCCGCGGAATAATTCCTTTGCCTCAGTTCCGCTGCCGTCCGCAGGACCACCAGAAGGACCATGCCGCATCCGGCATATAGCGCAATCCACTTGCATGCCGCTCCGATGCCGAAGGCGATCCCTGCCAGGAGCAATGTCAGGTTCGTGTTGCGACGTGGGCCTTCACCTTTTTCCGGGAACAGGTCGAGAATGAAGTAGTACATCAGCAGTATGAAAAAGACCCCGTATACATCGATCACCGCCACGCGACTCTGGGCGAAGCGCATGAATTCGACCATCATCAGGAATGCGGCACAGAATGCGTAATAGCGGTTACGGAAAAGTTTCAGGCCGAAGAGGTACATCAGCGGCACCAGCGCGACTCCGAAAAGCGCCCCGACGACCCGCCAGCCAAAGGGGTTCATTCCGAAAACGGCAATGCCGGAAGAGATCAGGAGCTTTCCCAACGGCGGATGGGTTGTTTCGTACGGTTCGATCCGGTGGAGCATTTCCCAGGCTGTCCGGGCGTGATAGATCTCGTCGAAGTAGAATCCGGTCTGGAAGGAGGGGGCGTATTCGAAGGACGACTGCTCGTCGATCAGGTTTTTAGTTTTTCCTCGGTCAGCGCCGGAGAGCTCTCCTTCAACGATCTTGAGATCCGTCAGCGGAATCCGACTTCCCTTTTCGACAAAGGCAATTTCGTTAAAACGGCCGCCGGGAGTGTCGGCGGTGAGGCGGACGGCGCTGGTCCGTACGGCAACCTCGCTGTACTTCCAAACGCCCACGTCGTCTTTATTGAATGATGCCAGTTCGACAAAGGCTCCGGCTGGGTTGCGCGCGGCAATTGAATACTGGCTTCCATCGCCGCTGCTGTTGTTGATGCCGCAGTAATAATAGATGCGGGAAAGATCCACCTCGCGGCCAAGATTTATAGTCACGGATTCGCCGGCCGCGGTGGATTGCCAGCCTGTTTCAGGGGCAAGGTGGCCGCCGAGATTGAAGAGGGACACAATCAGGCAGGCTGCCGACAGCACCGCCATCACCGTAACATCACCCAATTCCAGCTTTTTTACCGGCGCAGCAGCCGGGACGGTTTCATCTGGCACCCTTTCGCCAATATCACTGTTACGGCGCCGAATAATGCTTCCCCACCACGCAAGCAGCGCTCCGATACAGCCCAGGGCCGCTATGACCACTCCACCTGTATGGACCCGGCCGACCGGAGCGGGGGCGGTAACCGCAGGAGGCTGTAGCGATGCTACCCGAATGCCGGCCGGAACGCTGCTGACCTTTTCCACCGTTACATCCCTGAATTGGACCATTCCGCTGTTCAGACTGCCGTATCCGCCGATACCGACCGTAACGGAAAGCTTCTTCTGGTCTGATCCCGTTTTTCCGAAAAGCTCAAGCAACTGCCAGTTGTTGGAGCTGCCTTTGATATCTGGTGAGCCGTCCTGGATCTCTGCAACGGAGATTCCGGCCCCACGGGCTGCGGATCCGACATTTTCGCTGCGGGCCAGACAGGCTAAGCGATATACCGTATCCGGCTCCACCGACAGTTCGCGTACGAAGCGGGCATCGTTTGGAGTTTCCGCAATGATCTGAAGCAGAGCGCCATCCTTGCCCTGTACTATCTCGAAACGGGCGGCGCGTGTCGCTCCGGTTGAGGCATTCCAGTCGTACTGCGTCCACTGCTGCTCGCTCAACGGTCTTCCGTCAGCCGGCGGAGTTTGGATCTCCTCGGCAGAATGAACTGTCGTCGTCAGCAACAGCAGCATGGTAATAAACGTTCGTACTACACAGCTCATTTGTTCGTATCCTTAGTGAAGAAAAACAGGTTCAATAAAAAAACCGGTTCAATAAAAAAACCGGGAGAGCCTTTTAGCTCTCCCGGTCGGTACAATTACGGCATCAGCGGATCTGGTATGCCGAATTCGTCTGCAGTCGGACGGTTGTCAACATACTGCTGTCGCTCAAGCTGCAGAAATGGCTACTGACCTGCGGCCAGTGCGGCAAGCTGAGCAGCACTCAGACTGATGGAGCCCATGCCACCTACATTACCACTGATGGCAGACTGGGTGGCAGATGCTGTTTTACCTTGCTTCGACGATCCGTGGCATCCGGCGCAGTTAGCATTGTACAGAGCCCAGGTTTTTACTGGGGCAGGAGTAGGTGTCGGTGCGGGTGTAGGCTTCGGTGTCGGAGCTGGAGTAGGAGCTGGAGTAGGAGCTGGAGTAGG
>JACMKN010000128.1 GCA_014380135.1 Deltaproteobacteria bacterium | reverse complement strand
CCCCAACGAAAAGCTGCTGATGCGCTTCAGGCCGCTGCGTGAGAAGACGCGCAGATTGCTGACGATCCGCTCGATCCGGCCGATCTCCTGCATGATCGCCTCGACCTCCTCGCGCTCTTCGGCCCCTTCCGGCAGTTCGTCCTGCAGCAGTTCGGTGTTGCCGCGGATGATGGCCAGCGGATTGTTGATCTCGTGCGCCACGCCGGCCGCCAGCAGTCCCAGGCCGGACAGCCGCTCGGCCTTGGCCAGCTCCTTCTGAATCGCCAGCAGCTGCTGATTCTTCTCTGCCAGTTGGGCGGAGCGCCTTTCAACCTTCTGTTCCAGGGTGCTGTTGAGGGTGCTGACTTCGCGGGCCATCGTGTTGAACTCATCCGCCAGCAGAGCGATTTCGTCATGGGTATCGACGACAATCGGTTCGATCCGCTCTCCGGCCGCCATGCGGCGGGCCCCCTCGGCCAGAGCCCGCACCGGCCTGGCCAGCTTGTTGCTGATCCAGCCCGAAAGGGCGATGCCGATCAGTGCCACAAAGGCCAGCACGCCGCCGAAGATCAGGTTGATGTTGGTGCGCATCGTCAGGAAGGGGCGTTCCGGCATGCCGACGTACAGAGCGCCGATGGTCGTGCCGTCCGGATCCAGGATCGGTTCGTAGGCCGAGAAATACCATTCGTTCAGCACGAAGGCGCGGTCGCTCCAGAGCTTGTTCTTTTCCAGGACCAGCGAGGCCACTTCGCTGGACATCAGCGAGCCGGTGGCCCGCTCGCCCCCCGCATCCCGCACGCTGGTGGCAATCCGCACATCCCCCAGAAATATCGTCGCCGCGCCGCGCTCCTCCCGTTCATAAACCATGCGGGTGATGGTGTCCACCACCCGACTGTCGCCATTGAGCAGCCGGCCGGCCTGCAGCACGCCGCTCACGCTACCGTCGGCCGCCAGCAGCGGCGCCGCCGCCACCAGCAGCAGTCCGCGCTCTTCACTGTCGCGCGTGGTTGAACGGGAGCGGGGAGTGGCCTTGATCCCGATCGAAACCGCTTTTGCCAGGGCAGGGTTTTCACGGGCCAGGCGCAGGCGGTCATAGACCTGACTGCCCCCGGCCGCCGTCCCCAGCAGGGCCTGGGCCACCAGCGGATCATTAGCCAGCGAATCACCGGCCGCCCTCGGGTTGGCGGCCCGGTAGCGCACAATCCCCCGGCTGTCGATGATGTTGATAAAGCTGAGCTGCTCACTTTGCAGCAGTTTATGCAGCATGCCCTTATTCCCGGAAAATTTGCCCGCCCGGAGCGCGGCCGAAAGATCGGAGCTCAGGCCGGCCACCTTGACCGTGCCGCTCAGGTGCTCGATCTCGCCCCAATAGACCTTGCGGGCCGAGTTCAGGTCGCCGACGACTTTTTGCTGGGCCTGCCTGAAGATACGGTCGGTAATCAGTGTAGCGCCGATCAGCCAGCTGAGGAGAATGGCGACAGACAGCGGCGTCAGCGTGGCAAACAGCAGCTTTCGGCGGATGGGGGTGCGGAGTCGGTGCATGTAATGGATCTGTCCGATGCGTTAATAAGGGAAAGGTGCGTCTTGAAACTAGTGGGCGGAAACTTTTTTGTGATGACAATCGTTGCAGGCAACCGGACCTTCACCGAACAGCTCATGGCAATCGGTGCAGTATTTATGCGCCCACTCTTTGCCGAAACCCTTGATCTTGCCCGGTTCGGTTGTCGTGACGTTTTTTTCGTCTTTGGAGACAGTTATATTCTCATGGCAGACGTAGCATTTTCCTACTTTATCGGCCTGATGCAGCTTGTGATTGAAGGTCATACCGTTCTTGAATTCAATTATGTCGGAAGCAGCGGCACTGGATGCAAACAACGTCAAAATCAGAATCAGCTTTTTCAAAATTCACCTCCGGAACAAGTTGATCGCAGTATATGCATGCTCTGCTTATTAAACAACCCATAATTCATGCCGTGAATCACGGTTGTATTGCCGCCAGCCTCGGTACTCCGCCGTTCCCTTTCAGAGCAGCTCAAGCGGTATCCTGCACATTGCGTTCCGTCTCAAGGATCCCGACCATCGCGTTGAGAAGTCCCAGCAGCTCTGACTGATTGTTCAGGTAATAGGGCGCAGCCGTCTGGTCGTCCTTGCCGATATGTATGCCAAAAACAGCATCGTTTTTCAGTTTAAAGACTTCTTCGTCAGTTAGATCATCTCCTGAAAAAATTGCACGCTTTAATCCGAAGCTGGCCATGGCCGCCACAAGCGCCTCTCCCTTGGTGAGTGCCTCCATTGGAAGCAGATTGACAACAAACTTGCCGCCGATCCTTTTTGGGCCGGGCTCGAGTTTTTCGATTGCAACATTGATAAGTGCGAGGGCTTTCTCCGTATCGTCGGCCTTGCGATAATGGAGTGAAACGGATTCCCCCTTGAACTCGATCTCTACCCCCTGAACCTGGCCGAGCATGGCAGACAACCGATCTCTCCATTTCGAGCAGAGTCCGGTCTGCTGCCGATCCCGGGCGCCTTCCCGGGCAGGCCATTCCGCGCCATGGTTGCCAACCAGCAGATGTGGCTCCAATCCGAGAATAGTCAGTGCGTCTTTCCTCGACCTGCCCGTAATCACAGCAACCTTGGCAAGTTTGACAAGCCGTCCCAAAGCGGTCCGAACCGGTTCGTCAAGCTGTGCCGCGGAATAGTCGGCAACAATCGGGGCCAGGGTGCCGTCCAGGTCGAAGGCGAACAGGGTGTCAGTTGCTGCATGGCGGGTAAGGGCAGCCAGCCCTTCCGGAGTGAATAGGTACGTTGCCGTCATGATACTCTCCCGATCCGGGTGGCCAGTTTTTCCCGTTGACGAACGCGTGCAGCGTCAAGGAGCATGCGACCAGCCCAGCGATACACATTAAAATCACACACCAATGCACGCATGCTGCGCATGCGCTCCTGCTGCTCATATTCCGGCATCGTGAGAGCCTGATACAGCGCCTCGGCGGTCTGCTCCACGTGGTAGGGGTTGACAATCAGCGCCTCGTACAACTCGTTGGCAGCGCCGGTAAACTGGCTCAGTACCAGCACACCCCGTTCATCGTCACGGGCCGCCACATACTCCTTGGCCACCAGGTTCATACCGTCATGGAGGCTGGTAACCATGCAGACCTGTGCTGCCCGGTAATAGCGGTTGACCTGGTCCGGTTCGTGGTGTTCGGCCTTGAGGATGATGGCCGGGCGGCCTTGATGGGTGAAGCGAACATTGATGCGCGCCGCCAGGGCGTGCACCCTCGTCTCAAAGGCCTGGTATTCCTCCAGCGCCGATCGGCTCGGGGCTGCGATCTGGATAAAGCTGAAGTGCCCCAGCAGTTCGGGATGCAACTCCAGCATTCGCTCAACCGCGTTGAAACGTTCCAGAATTCCCTTGGTATAGTCCATCCGGTCAACGCCGATCCCCAACAGTTGATCAGCGGGAAGCCCCAGCTCTGTCAGAATCTCCGCACGGGTCTGTTCAACCGGCGGCAGAGTACCCTGCCAGGGCGGCGGCCACTGGATCGAGATCGGGTAACTCTCCACCATGGTCAGCTGGCCGCGCCGCAAGACAGTGGACGATTCGTGTTCGATGCGGGTTTCCAGGTAGCGATCCACCGTCTCCAGGAAATTCTTGCAATGATAGGGTGTATGGAAACCGAGAATGGTGCTCCCCAGCATTCCTTTCAGCAACTCCTCGCGCCAGGGGCAGATGCCGAATGACTCCGGATTTGGCCAGGGTATATGCCAGAAGGTGATGATGGTGGCCTTGGGCAGCGCCTTGCGAATCATCTCCGGCAGCAGGGCAAAGTGATAATCCTGGACCAGCACCACCGGGTTGTCACTGTCGGCCTCCTTGACCACCGCATCGGCAAAGCGCTGGTTGATCTTGACATACTGCTCCCAGTCGCTGGTGCGAAAGACCGGCCGGACATGGGCGATATGGCAGAGCGGCCAAAGCCCCTCATTTGCAAATCCGTAGTAATAGCCCTTTTCCTCTTCCTCGCTCATCCAGATCCGCCGCAGGTTGTACTCCGGCTTATCCGGCGGAACCATGACACGGTCGTGGGCGTCCACCGTTTCCCGGTCGGCTGTGCCGTTGCCATGGGCGATCCAGGTGCCGGAGCAGGCCCGCATGACCGGCTCGACCGCGGTCACCAGGCCGCTGGCCGGACGGTGCACCTGGATTTCACCATCTACTCTGCTATGGATGTACGGCTCGCGATTGGAGACGACGATAACCCGCTCTCCGGCCAACTGCTTGTGCAGCAGGTTTCTCAGGCTATCGGGGCTCCAGGTTATGGTTGAGTCATCGGCCAGACGCCGCTCCGCATCCAGGGATCGCATCAAGGTTTTCAGATCACCCACCAGCGGCTGCAACTCTGAACTGGCACTCTGCGGAGAGAACGGCTTGAGAAGACCTTCGCCCTTGAGCATGGCCCTGACCCCTTCCATCCAGCCGCGCCAGCTCAGATGAGCCACAAATACGGTTATCAGGGAGGTTACAACCCCAAGTACAACAAAGAGGATTATTATGTACTTGCGGGTATCTGCGCTGCGCAACTCCATAAAGCTCGTGTCATGGACAAGGATGAGATGTCCCTTTTTTCCTCCTTCCTGAACGATCTGATGTGTTGCAACGTGAACCGCCCCCTCGGGTAACTGAAGAATCTGGCTTGCCTCTATTACATTGCTGGCCACTGATGAACAGCTGATGCTCACGAGAAAGGAGGGAGTGTGGTACAGCAGATCCCCCTGGTCACTGCAATAACCGATCGCCAGCAGGCGCTCATCCTGACTGGCGCGCAGCAATAGCGAGTCGATTCTTGATTTGTTCCCCTGCTGGAGCAGTTCCGCCAATGGTTCGTGCAGGGTGTTTGCAATCAGGCGGGAACGAATATCCATATCCCTGATAAACCAGTGCAGTGTCAGTTTATCCACCAGTGGAACCACGGCAAAGGCCAGCATTCCCAGGGCTATTGCCAAGGGAAGGATAAATCGTAAAGAGAGTTTAAGTGATCTGAATCCGCGCATAATTCCCCTTTAATTAATACTGTGACTCACATGGCTGTTCTGGTCAAACATCGGCATTTCCGGCTCCCTGCCCGTCCATCAGCCCGAAATCCTCGATGCGGCGGTCCAGTGTGCGGCGGGAAATTCCCAGGATCTCGGCCGTGCGGCTCTTGTGGTAGCCGGTCCCCTTCAACACCATCTCGATGTGCTGGCGCTCAATCTCCTCCAGCGGCAACATCACAGCTCTGGGCGTATGGGGCGAAACCGCGCTGGCCGAATCAGTGGCCCGGACTGTTCGTGCGCTTCCCCGTAGCGGTATGACATCAGCCTGGACGCTGCTGCCACCGGTCAGGATTACGGCCCGCTCCATGACGTTTTCCAGCTCGCGCACATTGCCGGGCCAGCCGTAGCTCTGCAGGGCAACCAGTGCTTCCGGAGAAATGCTGTAAATTTCCTTGGCCATGCGTGTGGCGAAACGCCGCAGGAAGTGCAGCGCCAGCGGCTCGATATCCTCGGGTCGCTCCCGCAGCGGCGGCAGCGGGATGCT
>JACMKN010000127.1 GCA_014380135.1 Deltaproteobacteria bacterium | reverse complement strand
GTGACCTGGGCCGTATTGGACCAGGCCGAGTTGCCGACAGCATTGACGGCTGCTACCCTGTAGAAGTAGGTCGTTGCCGCTGCAGCCGTGATGTCGCTAAACGCCGTCACGTTTGCTCCAACCGTGAAAGTTGTGAGACCCAGCGTGAAAGCGGCATCCGTTGCCCTCTGGATAGTGAATCCGGTCTCGTTGTCGGCGTTATCCGTCCAGGTGAGGCTCACCGGTGCCGGAGTCGTAGCCGCGGGACCTGCTGTTGCGACAAGGTTCGAAGGAGTGGCCGGTGCTACCGGTATTGGTTGTCCAAATACCACAATATTCGAGATTGAATCACCGGCTGCGTTGAAAGCGACAACCTGATAACGATACATAGTGTTTGCAGCCACCGTTAAGTCACTGAATGTGGTGCTGTTAGCGAGCACTGTTCTCAGGACCGAAAAAGGACCATTGCCAACAGCGCGCTCGATTCGGAATCCGATCTCGCCCGCCGGATCACCAAAACCGGCTCCCGTGGCATAGTTCACCGGCGTGGGGTCGCTCCAGGAAAGATCGGCCTGCGTGAGTGACAGGGAAGAGGCGCTCAGTACCGGCGCACCCGGAACAGTACTTACCACGTTCAACACGATCGGCCGCATCATATCCATCTCTTCATGGCTCAGGATGTGACAGTGCCAGACGTACTCCCAACCAAAGTCGTAAAGGATATTGGTGACGGCCGGGACTCTGGCCTGTCCGGTGGTCCAGTCGACGCTGTTGAAACCCATCGGTGAATCAAGCGGGATGGCCGGGTTGAGCGGACGCAGGCTGTTGGCGATACCGAAGGGAAGCGCCGGAGCGCGCGGCCGCACGGCAACGATTGTGTCCATCAGCGGGCTGATCTTGACGGTATCCTTCCAGCCCAGTTCGTTCGGTTCCGGCAACATGGTTTGTCCATCCCAGCCGACACGGTTGACCAACTGCACGTCGAAGATGTGGAAGTGGATCGGGTGAGTATCGACACCGTTGTGCGAGATCTTCCAGATCTGGGTGCCGTCGGTCACTTGCCAGGGGATCAGGGCAGGGTCGCTTCCCAGCACCTGGACATTCACCGTGGTGGAGTTGATTACGGTCTCCGTCGGGATGTCGGAGAACCCATACAGGATCAGGTTCGCATTGAGCGTGGTCGGGTTGGGCAGCTGCATGCCGAGGTTGCCGCTCATGCGGCCGTAGACCGGGTCGAAGGAGGCGCCCATCTCGTCATGAATCCCTTTCGGTTCGGTCGGCATTTGTACCGGTTGGCCGGCCAGGGTCACGAAGTTAAGGAAATGGTCATTGATCTGGTTTACACCTTCCCATGGGAAGTTGGGCGGGAAGTAGGAGTTGGGATAGGCGGTACTGTACGCGGCCTGACCAACTATGATCGGTTCCTGCGCCCGCTCGAAAAGAGTTTTTACGGGGGCCGGGTTTATGACAGTAGGCGTTGCTGCCGCTGTAAACTCTGCTGCCAGAGCGGCTTGACTGTAAGTATTTGGAGGATCCACTAGTGTCGGCCGTACGATAACCTGCATCACAGTGCGGGTGTTCGGGGCATATCCTGCTAACGGTCCAGTGCCACCTACCCAGGCGCCGGTGATAGGATCAAATGTACCGCCGGTGCCGTACCCACCGGAATCCCGCATATCCGGGGCGCCGGTGTAGTAATCGTAGCCTGCCACCCTGGCCGGCCAGGCGGCTGGAGCGTCGTTGTAGAGGATCAGGGTCTTGCCGGCATAAGCGCTGAAATCAACGATAACGTCAGCCCGTTCTGCCGGACCGAGTGCCAGGCCGGTTTTGTCGACGATGCCGACCCAGAAGGCGGTCGGATCGGTTATATAGGTGACCGGCTGCGGTGCAATGGTCACCGTTTGCGGCAGGAATCCGCCTTCGGTGCCGATCTGCAGGAAGCTGGGGCCCAGGTTGGTGCAGGACAGTGTCGCCCCTGCTCCAGTACATATGCCGGGGTCGGGTACGCCGCCGTCGCGGCCGTCTATTGGCCAGTCTGCCGGCCAATTATTTGCAGCGGCAAGTGCAGCCGATGCCGTCACCGTCTTGACTTCGGTGTAAGGGGATAGAGTTCTGGCGTCGGGACTGGTATTGGCAAGTGTTGTGTCAGCCACATAGAACGACAGGTTCTGGAAGCGGTCGCTGGCGGCATTCAGAATCCGGAAACGATAGGCGCGCGGATCGACTGTCAGGGAAGGGAAAGCGGTGCCGTTGACAACTACGCTGTCCTGGAAGGCTTCCATCCCCATGGATGGGTGAGGTGTTCCCGGGATCTTGGTCGGCTGTCCGGGGGTGGTGCAATTGGCATATACCGCCGGGAACGGACTGCTACAGTCCGCGTCGTAATAAGGGTTGGTCACCGGTCCTTTTTCAACCGCGGTGGCCGGGTAGAACCAGGGGCCATACATCCAGCGACCGAAAGGATTGACTCCTCCGAATCCTGCTGCGAGGGTCTGGGCAGGCATGTAGACATGCGGCAGCCAGAGGTCGCCGGTAACCGGCGGTCGAACGCCAGTGGCGTCAGGAGTACCGCTGCCCCAGTTCCAGAGCGGGTCGGTGACACGAACCTGGGTAGTGGCTTGTCCGGTTACCGGATGGATAACAGGTGTGGCATCCACGAAGGTTTTGTCCTGGATGATCAACGGAATCTGGTCGGCCGGGATGATACCGCGGGTGACCAGGTCCTGCTCCCACTGGTCGGTGATTACATAACCCGCGGCCACACCCACATAGGGGTTGAGCCGGGTAATGCCAAAGGCGTGTTCATGGTAGAACATCAAGCGGGCACTCTGCTGATTGGTGTAGTAATAGGTCGTCGAGCCGTCACCCGGATCGGGCATGTCCGGTACATTCTGCAGGCTGACGCCCTTGGTGAAGGGAGTTATTTCCCCAGCGGGGGTGATCCACTGATGGGGGGTGCCGTCACTGATCCAGGGGGTGCGGCCGCCATGCAGATGGATGGCTGAACGGTTCTGGGTGTAACTGGCGCAGGCATTGGGCTCCACGGTATTGTCGCACGGGGCGCCTACGCCACGAGTAGCTGACGCAGAGGCCGGCCCGGTGCCGGCACCCATGACGGATGTATCGACCGGGATGAAGAGGTCGCCGGATGGGCCGATGGGAAGCTTGTTGGTGAACTTGATGCGCACCGGGCGATCACGCTGGGCAACAAGAGTTGGTCCAAGTTGATGGACAAGATCAGGATTCAGGGTGTTGTGTATGGTGCTGCAGGCAGGTTGTGTCGTGCCACCGCAACTGGCCGTATCGGTTCCCTTGTTAACTTGAACGTAGCCGCGCAGCAAGGTTCCTGGGGCAGGCAGATCGGAGTGCATGCGCTCCCTGTATTCCACCAAATCGATTTCATAATAGTCTGAACCGGGATAGGTGACAATGTCGGGCTTTCCTACAGAGAGGTATTGCCCCAGAGTGTTTGCCTTACCACTCCCGAGACCGGGGAGGGTGTCGACGAATTTGGCCAGCGGCGGGCTATTGGCCCAGTTGGCGGTCGTGTAGTAATCGGGAACGGACGGGTTCCCGTTAGCATCAAGCGGTCCGGTCGGGATCGGAGGGGCCGTTCCCGCTCCGGCAAGGTGAGGGATATTCCAGATGCAGAGCAGGATGAGCATCAGCCCGCATCTCCACACATTCGTCGTACTTCGAGTTTTCATAATTCCTCCTTATTGTGGGGTATAGGGGGCTATTTGCTGTCGGTGGTGACCGGGGTTGACTGCTTGGCGGCCTGTCTGGCCTTATGAATTTTCAATCTTTCCGCTTTTAGAGCTTCTGCCGCCGCCTTGCGTTTTTCGGGCGTGATCCGCTGCTCCTGCTGCTTGCGGACCGTCTCCTTCTTTGCGGCCAACTCCGGTGTCATGGGAGCACTGTCGGCAGCCATGGCAAGTCCGCCTGCCAACGACAGCAGCACTGTCGTCATCACTGTCAATATGCTGGTGCTAATTTTCCGGTTCTTCATGCTGTTCTCCTTTCGTTGCAGTAAATTTGAAAATCTTCGGTGATGGCAGATTGGTGAATATTTCCCTTCGGTTATTGATAAATAAGTTCAGGTTGCAAGCCTGTCAATGCATGACCCACTCGCTTCGCGGCAACAGGGCCGGGTCGGCGCCGGAACCGACTTGGATGATATAGCATCCCTTTGATACATAGCGTTGTCCGATACCGAAGTTGAGGCGTTCGTAATCGCGTACGATCAGGTCCATCTGCATACTCATGATGTCCAGCAGATGATCACGCTGCAGGTTGTCGTAGAGCAGATTCAGGGCGCGCAGGGTCGACTGCTTCAGAATGGTGGTGCTGCGCGATGTAATCTTGCGGTCACCCAGATCTTTTGCGCTGGCCAGAAATGGAACCTTGGCATCATAACCACCATCTTTCGAGCCGACATAGGGTGTCAGGCGGTAGGGGTAGGTAATGTAAACCCTGTCGCGAACAGTTTCCGCAATGGCTGCCGTTCTTTTGCCCATGTAGCCGGAAGATACGAAAACCACCTCGGGGGCGGCGAGTCGAGCGATCAGAGACGGCAGGTTCGGCAACAGTCCGGCATCGGTCCAGAGTAGCAGCACTCCGGGCTTGTGCTTTTTAAGTAATTTACCCAGCGCAGCCTGATCTTGAAGCTGGCTGGCAGTGAGCGTCAGGGTTATCACGGCCGGACGCTCCAGCTCGCTCCAACTACTCTGAAAGCCGGCCGCCAATGCCCTTCCGACCGGGGAATCCTGCACTATCTGGAGGATGGGCGTCTCAGCGGAGAGAGACTTCATCTGATTGAGGTAGCGGGCGACCGCTTCTCCCTCCTGGGCGTAGCCTTTGTTGAAATAATAGGTGTACCAACCGGTTTCGGAGATGACCGGGAAGTCGGTGATCGGGAACAGGCAGGGCAGATGCTGTGCCTCGCAGAAATCGTGAACAGGCCGCCAATCGCTGTTGGATATGCCGCCCAGCACGGCAAAAACCGGTTTATTGGAATAGTACGCGGACAGCTGCTTCTGCCAGGTTTCGGGCGGGCCCTTCAGTTCCCATACATCCAGAGATGCCTGACGGAAGGCGTATTTCATATCAATGGTGGGGCTATAACCGAACTTCTTGAAATCACCATACATTTTCATCTGCTGATTTTTCTGGGCAATAAAATTCTGAAGCGGCAGCAGCAGGGCCTGGCGGTCCTCCTGGCTGACGTCGTCGCTGATAATGGTCGCAAAGGCGATTTCCGTGCTGCCGGTTCCCGGGGATGGTTCCGAAGAGAGCGTCTCCAGGTAGCTGATCAGAATCGACATGTCGCGGTCTGACAGCGGGTAGCGCGGCATGACATCATTGAATGCCCGCCCGGCGGGATCGATGCCGTTACGCAAGGCATTCGCCAGGCTCTCCCGATCATAGGCCGGCCGTTGGGCAACTGCTTTGGAATAAACCGAGCGACCGGCGCGGTTGGATATGTCGTCCGGCGATGGCGACCGGCCAGCGGGTTTGAAGAGTTTCGCGCCGGTAGTCGGAGGTGTGACGACAACCCCCTCAACAGACCCCAGTCCGGCCCGTAAATGGCAGCTGGAGCAGGAAAAGGCGGTGCTGTCAACTTCGACTTCGGCCCGTGAACCGGTATCCATAACCTTGCCCGAAGGGAGAATCCCGTTTCGATACATGCGTTCACCCAGGCGGATGATTTCGGCTTTCGAGAGGTCGGCCGGCGGAAGGATCTCGCTCCGGGCAGCCGCGGTACTCAGCAGCACGAGGATGATTAATATTGCCGCTTCCCGCTTCATTTTCCGGCTGGTGCTGCAGGTGTCGCAGGTGCTGCGCTGGCGGGTTTGGCAGGTTTGGCGGCCTCGGCCGGCTTGACCTCCAGCAGCTCCACTTCAAACGCCAGGGTGGCACCCGGCAGAATCAGTTCACCGGCACCGTTTTCGCCGTAAGCCAGGTTCGAGGGGCAGACCAGTTTTGACTTGCCGCCCGGCTTCATCTTCTGGACACCCTCGGTCCAGCACTTGATGACGTTGTCGAGCTTGAACTCCAGCGCTTTGCCGCGCTTGTAGGAACTGTCGAACTCTTTGCCGTCTATCAGCGTTCCGCGATAATTGACTTTTACGACATCAGTTGCCTTGGGCGATTCTCCCTTTCCCTCGGTAAGCGAGGTATAGACCATGCCGGAGGCGGTCTTGACGGCTCCTTTTTCTTTGGCGGCCTTCTCCAGGAAATCCTTGCCTGCAACGGCCTGCTTTTCTCCGGCAGCCTTGCGGCGTGCCCGCGCAAATTCCTGGATTTTGTCGTTGTAGGCCAGGAGTTCCGCGTCCGGTTTTTTTTCACTGAAGGCGTCCGTCAGGCCCTGCTGGACGATCACCAGTTCTGCGGCTGTAAGGTTGAAAACGGAAAGCGAACGGGCTACGGATAAACCGATGGCGTACAGTGTTTTCTGATCCTCGCTTTTAGGCAGGTCGGCGGCAAACGATGTCGTGGCAAACAGGGCTGTCAGGGTGATGATGATGAGTCTTTGCATTGTGTGTCCTTTTCTGAGGTTGAAGTGGAATTTGTGTGAATGTGGTCTTGTTACCGGGTTACAGCGATTGAACTTGTAAATTGAGAATAAAAAAAACATCCTTTCTGCGGGTTACTTTAAATTATGCCATGCCTCCTTTCGTGATTAATGGGCTTCTTGCAAAATCATTATAAGAGTATAATTGTAGTATTTAAATATTAGTGGAGAAAAAATGGATGTCAAGTGGGGGTCTGTCCGATAGTTTTGTAGGAATCAGGCTGGGCTTTATGTAGGAGTAAACCTTACAAGGAAGTTGTGATTACGGGGAGGACCTTCTGTTCTTAGGGGCTTGGTAAATACCGAAATACCTTTATTAGTTGTAGGGGCTAAGCAAGTTTCATCTGCTTCGCCCGCCTTTGGGGGTAATCCCGGCAAGGGTGAAGCAGGTGAGGCATTTGCTTCACACCTACGTTAAACGGTAAATCAACAATATATGCGTCCCTTATTCCACAGCCGCATCGGGCGGTTGCTGATCTGTAGTCGGTATTGGCGCCGGCGCTGGAGTGGATAGCGGCATGATATCGGCTCCGCCATGTTTGGGACAGTATTCGCCCGGTTCGGTCCCGACGATGTAGAATTCGTCCCGTTTTTCCGGACAGTCGGGGGCGGCCAGATAGCCCGTGGCCGGGTCGATGGATACGGAGACGACCATATCCGGTTTGATGAAATCAGCGACCGGCTTGGATGCCACGGCCTTGCGCATGAACCGTTCCCAGATCGGGGCAGCGATAGCCCCGCCGGTGAAACCCCTTCCGCCCGGTTTGGGTTTGTCATATCCGACCCAGACCCCGGTTATGACCTGCGGGGTATAGCCGACAAACCAGGCATCCCGATAATCATCGGTCGTGCCGGTCTTGCCGGCGGAGGGATGTGCCTGGCTGAATTTTTTGAGGCTCTTGGCGGTACCGTAGGTCAGGACATCTTTCAGCATCTGGGTGGTGATAAAGGCGGTGACCGGGGAAATGACCGGGGTGATGGCCGGAGGATTTTCCGTCCAGGCGCCGCGCTTGCGGTCATATACCCGTATAATGACCCTTGCTGCAGGGCGCAGGCCTCCGTTGGCCAGCGGGGTGTAGGCCAGAACCAGGTCATTCAGGGTTACTTCATCCGTTCCCAGGGCCAGGGAGAGACCGTTCTCCGCCCGCATCGGCAGCCCCATTTTTCCGGCAAAATCGACAAAATACGGAACCCCGATCGTCTCCAGCAGTTTCACCGTAATGACATTGTTGGAGTAGGCCAGGGCCCGCCTCAGGGAAAGATCTCCGTAGAGTTCCCGACCATAGTTGAGCGGTTTCCAGGTTTCGTTGTTGCCTTTGTTGTAGGCTACCGGCGTGTCATTCAGGATACTGCCGGCGGTAAAGCCCTTTTCCAGGGCCGCGGCATAGATCAGCGGCTTGATGGACGAGCCGGGCTGACGCCTGGCAACGAAGGCGCGGTTAAAGCCGCTTTGGGCGACATCTACTCCTCCCACAGCCGCCAGCACATCACCCGTGGCGGTGTCAATACAGACCAAAGCGCCCTGCAGTTGAGGTGAAATTCGTTTGACTCCTTCGCGCAAGGCCTGCTCGGCCTGTTTCTGCAGGTTCAGATCCAGGGCCGCGGTCACATCCAGCCCCCCCTGTTCGATGATCTCCGCTCCATAGCGTTCGACCAGTTTGCTGCGGATGTGGGCCAGATACTGTGGGGCCTGGCCGGTTTTGACAGTTGATGCCGGATGGGTGCGCAGCTTTTGACTCTGGCGGGGAGTGATAATGTTCAGTTCCACCATCCGTTTGAGGACCACGTCCCGCCGTCCGGTGACGTTGGCCGCTTTTCCCAGCGGATTGTAGCGGGCCGGATTTTTTTGCACGCCGGCCAACTGGGCACACTCGGCGTCGCTCAACTCCTCCGGGTTTTTATCGAAATAGAGCCGGGCCGCCTGGGCAATGCCCCAGGCCCCGTTCCCGTAATAGATCTCGTTGAAATACATCTCCAGGATCTGTTTCTTGCTGTATTTCTTTTCGAACTCCATGGCCATGCGGGCTTCATCCAGCTTGCGCTCG
>JACMKN010000126.1 GCA_014380135.1 Deltaproteobacteria bacterium | reverse complement strand
GGCGAGCGTTGGGCCGAAAAGATCAAGATTGAAATCGGCGAGGCCTACCCCGGTCCCGAAACGTTGGAGATGGAGGTCAAGGGGCGCGACCTGGTATCCGGTATTCCCAAAACCATCAAGGTCAACTCGGACGAGATCCGCGATGCCCTCAAGGAAGCCGTAAATTCCATCGTCGATACGGTGCGTATCTGTCTGGAGAAGACTCCTCCCGAGCTGGCCGCCGACATCGTCGATCAGGGCATCTTCCTGGCCGGCGGCGGTGCCCTGTTGCGGAATCTGGACCTGCTGCTGCGCGAGGTAACCAAGGTGCCGGTAATGATTGCGGAAAATCCGCTGGACTGTGTCTGCCTCGGTTCCGGCAAGGTGCTGGACGAACTTGACCTGTTGCGCCGAGTTTCCATCTCTTCGTAGTTTTCGTCTTGGGACGCAGGGGCAGATGGGACAGACGGGGCGTATACTTCCCCTCTTCCCCGTGTCCCCCTGTGTTCGCGCGGTAATTCGCCCTCCTGGCTTATGATGAACTCTCCCACTGTTGACATAATCGTTCCGGTCTGGAACAGCCACTTTGAGACCCGCGCCTGCCTGGCGGCCATCCTGGAACACTCCCCCGAAGCACGCCTGATCATCGTTGATAACGGCAGCAGTCGTGAGACAGAGCTGATGCTGGAGGAATTCTCCGAGTCGCTGGGTGAACGGGGACTGTTTATCAAATCCGAACGCAACATCGGTCTGGTGCCGGCCATCAACATGGGGCTGGCCCGATCGGACAGCGATTTCGCCGTTATCGTACGTCCCCAGGTTCTGGTGCATGCCGGCTGGCTGGCTACATTGCTGAGCGAGGCCGAGGCAGCCGAAGCCGGCATTGTATCGCCGCTGTTTTACGGCAATAACGCACCGTCTCTGCCTGGCCTGGCTCCCGGCTGCACGCTGATGGAAAGCTGCACCGTCTCGTTTGCCGTGCTGCTGCTGAGAGGGGAGATGAGGATCCTGGCGGGTACATTTGATGAGCGCCTGGATGGCGGTGAATGGTGCCTGAAGGAATATGTGCGTCGGGTTGCCGACAAAGGCTACCGAACCTGCATTACTGCCCGGGTTGTTGTGGACTGCGGTGCCGAATCTCAGTTCGGATCTACTGAACGACGGGCCGAGATGGAGAACAGCAGCAAAAAATTCTATCTGGACCGTTGGGGTGACACCAGGGATTATGTTGTCTATTTCGGTAAAGGCGCCCAAGCCGCGCAGTTGAGCGATACCATCGATACCATTCTGGACGCCGCCCGCAGGGGGCACCGTTTTGCCCTGCTGTTGCATCGTCGGCAGTATTCCGATTTTCGCCGCTTGGGGTGGAATGGCCTGCATACCGCTATAAAGCTGCATGGATTGTCGATGCTTTTAACGCAGCGGGATCTGCAGAGGACGCTGGCCCTGCTGCAGGGCGGCTCGCCCGATCTGGTGTCGGTATGGGGAGAGGACGGGACTGCGATGCCAGGGGGTAAAACCGCTATTTCACTGGGAGAGCTGCTTGCCACAATCAGCGGCAGTTAGACCGGTATGACAAACTGACTTTCGGAGGCAGCAGCATGATTTCTGAAATAACGTCCCAATTGCGTGACCACCGCGCTGTCATAGAGCGCATCGAACTGGAGATTGCGCCGCTGATTGCCGAAATGGCCACTCTGCTGGCGGATACCTTCCGGCGGGGCGGCAAGCTGCTGGTAATGGGCAATGGCGGTTCCGCGGCCGATTCACAGCATTTCGTGGCAGAAATTGTCGGCCGCTTCAAGATGGAACGCCGGGGCTTGCCGGCCATCGCCCTGTCCACCGATACCTCGATCCTGACCGCTATCGGCAATGATTACGGCTTTGAGGCGGTCTTCCGGCGCCAGGTTGAAGCCCTGGCTGTGACCGGCGACATGGTGGTCGGCATCTCGACCAGCGGAAACTCCCCCAACGTGCAAAGCGCGCTGGAGCTGGCCCGTGAAAAGGGGTGCCGCACGATCGCCCTGCTCGGCAAGGATGGCGGCAGCATCCAGGGCATTTGCGACCTGGCACTGGTCGTACCCAGTGATGATACGCCCCGCATTCAGGAAGGGCACGGAATCATCATTCACATTGTCTGCGACCTGCTCGAAAAAGAGCTGTTCTCTTGACAGGCAAGCTGCAGTTATCCGGAGGCGCAATGGATCGGAAAACCGTCGAATCACTTTTTTCACAGATAGACAAAATCCGCTGTCTGGTGGTTGGTGATCTGATGCTGGATGAATATCTGTGGGGCAAGGCGGAACGCATATCGCCCGAAGCCCCGGTGCAGGTGGTTGACGTGCTGCGCGAGGAGCTGCGTTTGGGGGGAGCCGGTAATGTCGTCAACAACCTGGCTGCTTTCGGAGCGCGGGTGTCGGTCTGTTCAGTAGTCGGGGATGACCAGAACGGCTGGTCGCTGCTGAAGGAGTTCGGCCGGCGGAGTGTTACGGTTGATGCCGTTTTTCTCGACTCGTCCCGTAGCACCAGCCGCAAGACGCGTGTCGTGGCTGCCAACCAGCAGATCGTGCGCATTGACCGCGAGTCACGCGAAGCCTTGTCGGCTGTTTTTGAAAAGCGGGTCTGCGACTGGATCGCTGCCCATGCCGGAGAATTCCAGGTGGTGGTACTGTCCGATTACAATAAAGGGGTGTTGACACCCTCCGTAATCGCGGCGACGGTCACTGCTGCGGCAACGGCCGGCATACCGGTCCTGATCGACCCCAAGGGAGCCGACTACAGCCGTTACAGCGGGGCGACCCTTTTGACTCCCAATCGCAAGGAGGCGGAGGCGGCTTCCGGAATTGCCATCCGCGATGCCGCCACGTTGACCCAGGCCGCAAAAGTCATCATGGATACCGTTGGTTTGCAGTATCTTCTGATTACCCGCAGTGAAGAGGGGATGTCGCTCTTTTCAAAAGGGGGCGAGGCGGTCCATATCCCGACCGTTGCCAGGGAGGTTTTTGATGTCTCCGGCGCGGGTGATACCGTGCTGGCCGCGCTGGCCGTCGGCATCGCTTCCGGCTGCGACATGGCCGAGGCGGCCGGTCTGGCCAACATCGCGGCCGGTATTGCGGTAGGCAAGCTGGGGACCTCTGTGGTAACTCCGCAGGAAATTATCGATGTCGTGGCGCTTAGCCACCATGACAGCGACTCCAAAATCAAGAGCCGCGACGTGCTGGCCCTGCTGATTGCCGCAGAAAAGGCCCGGGGCAAGCGGGTTGTCTTCACCAACGGCTGTTTCGATCTGCTGCACGCCGGGCACGTCAAGTATCTGCAGAAGGCCCGCGGCCTGGGTGACCTGCTGGTGCTGGGGCTCAACAGTGATGCTTCCGTACGACGACTGAAAGGACCCAAACGTCCGCTGATTTGTGAGGACGAACGGGCGCATATCCTGGCCGCGCTGAATTGTATCGATTATGTCACACTTTTTGATGAAGATACTCCGCTCGAACTGATCATTGCGCTCAAACCCCATGTCCTGGCCAAGGGGGGCGATTACTCGATCGAAGGTGTGGTCGGCAGAGAGATTGTTGAAGAGTATGGCGGGCGGGTGGAGTTGGTCGCGTTCGTGGATGGCAAATCGACAACCAACCTTATCGACAAGGTGCTGGAACGTTATTCGAATGAATAATTGCTTATGAATACACTGGTTTTAAGCAAATAATTCTGATATTAGAAGACATTCAATGCAGAACTGATTTTACGGGAGCGGTCATGGCACAGAAAACCGAACCACGCAGAGAAATATGGATCCTTGGCGTACGTCCTGGTGACGGGCGCGAAGATGTTTTGTCCTCTTACATGGAAACAGGCGGCTACAGCTGCCGCTTGGGACAGTTTGAAGAACTGGAGGAAGGGCGGCCACTGGGGATCGTGCTGGATGTATCCCCCTTTTCGGATGATGGCTGGGGACTGCTGCTGAAGATAAAAAGCACGCCCACTACCCGGAATATCCCGGTGCTGCCGGTCTTTCTGAGCGAGAATGGCAAGGTTGGCGGAGTGTTCCCGGTCGCCGGATTTTTCAAGCTCCCGGTAGAAGAGCAGCACCTGCTTGACCGGTTGGCGGTCTATGGTTTGACCGAAGAAGCTGAAACCTGGGACCTGCAGGTTCTGGTGGTGTCCCGCTCCGGCGAAGAAAAACTTTCCAAGTCGATCGAATCGATCGGCTTCGAGGTTGTCAAGGGCTATACCGGTAAGGAGGCCTTGGCTCTGGCCTCGATTCACCCTAAATACATGGTCTTCTGCAGTCACATGCTGCCGGATATGTCGGCTTTTGAACTGCTTGAGAAATTCAAACTATATCCATACAGCAGCAATACCCCGATCTTTGTGTTGCTGAAGGAGGATATGAAGGATGGCGAGAAGCTTGCCATGAGCCGTGAAATTGCACATCTGGTCAGCAAGAAGCAGCTTTCCTGCGACGAGTTCCTGGCCAACCTGCGACGCAGGGATTAGATTGAATATGGAGTGAGAAGGCTCAGGTAGTTGCCTTTCAACGCCGTTTTTCCGGTTTGCAGCCGGAGGAGCGGCGTTTTTGCGTTTGGGGTTTAGCTGACAAAAGGAAGCTGGAGAGCGGTTTCCACAGCTTCCGGAATCCGTTCAGTGTTTGTAAATACCCAAATGCAAAGCCTTGTGCCGATTTATTCTTTAAGCAGAAGACGGATCAGATGCGCTTGATCAGGACTGCGGATTTGAATGTTGGCCAGGTTTTGTGGTTCTGTTTCTTTTCTACGGGACGGAATACGGAATTACATCAATACCGCATTACAAAATATGATCACACAGTGGTGAGGAAGCTGATATGAATTCGAATATGACACATACGTGACTTGTTCTGGTGGCAACGTTATTGATGTTGCCCGTACGCTCAATACTGCAATGGCTTGGCCGGGGCGTGACTGCTATCGGGGTGCGAGATTGTTTTGGCATGCTCCAACAGCGACTTTCCGGCTGATTAAAAAATGTGTTGCCAATATTTTTGATTTGCAAAAGGTCAACAGATTAACCGACCGGCTTGTGGTGGATTGGAGAGGCCTTTTTCATATATTGTCACCAAATAGCCTCTTGACGAAGAAAATCAGAGAGGATATTGTAGGTCATGGCTGAGAAGAAGATTCGAGACGAAAGAACCAAGCTCTCCAACAAGACGGGGAACGGGCAACTGCGCCGTGAAGTGTGGGAAGATGAGTCTGGTAAGATTACCCGGTACAACCTGGCCTACATCAACTACAAGATATATCCAGGAGATAACGGCCGGGTACTGGGCTTCGACAATCAGCACGGGAGCCACCACCGGCATTTCATGGGAACCGTGGAGACTATTGAGTTTCTATCCTTCGAAGCTCTGGAAGATCGGTTTGATGCTGAATGGCAGCTGTTTAAGAAAGGCAGGGGGTAACTGAGATGACGATGAAATTAACGATAATGACAGGAACTGATAAGGATTTTTTTGAGAGAGGGAAGGCTTTCGCCCGGAAACTGGACAGGGGCGAAAGAGTGGAGCCTGAATGCATTATATCGTTCGAGGATCCACAAGAGCTTCTGGAACTAATTACAACTGCCAAGATGAACATCTTCAAGGCTGTCAAGTCCGAACCTGGATCTATTGCAGAGATAGCCAGACGTCTTCATAGAGACCGAAGTGCAGTGACACGCGACATAAACAAGCTTGCTGATGCTGGACTGGTCTCGGTCGAAGTGAAACCTTTCCGTGGCCATGGAAGAATGAAGGTTATTTCGGCCGCCGCTGATACGTTTCAATTGATGGCTCAAGTTGGCTAAAATACTGCTCAATAACGAGTTGAACTAAACCGCTT
>JACMKN010000125.1 GCA_014380135.1 Deltaproteobacteria bacterium | reverse complement strand
GTTATTAACGGGCTGCAGGCCATGGAAGGCGGTGGCATCCTGACAATCGATTCCACCCGGAACACCGCCGAAGGAACCGTTTGCGTCACGGTGGCCGACAGCGGTCCCGGCATCAGCCCGGAACATCTGGAAAAGCTGTTCACCCCCTTTTTCAGCACCAAACCCGGCGGCACCGGACTGGGGCTGGCGGTTTCCTACGGCATCGTCAGCGACCATGGCGGCCGGATCCGGGTTGCCAGCCAAGAGGGACAGGGCGCGAACTTCAGCGTGATTCTGCCGTTGAAACAGGGGGCAAAAGAGGGGTGATGACGGGGATGTACTATTGCGTTCCGAAGGGGCGTGAAGCTACTTCACAATCGGCACTTGCAGCACCTTGGATGCGTTCTCCAGCGTTTCCAGGTTGATCAGATCCTGATAGCCGGCCTTTTTCAGGGTTTCCATGGCAAGGCCTGATCTCCGGCCGGAACGGCAGTGGAGATATATTTTTGTCTTCTTGTCGGGAACAACCGCCGTAATGCCCTGCTCGATCTTGTCATGGGGAATCAGCACGGCCCCTTTCAGATGCCCCTCATTCCACTCGGCCTCGGTCCGGACATCGATGACAACCGGCGCGACATTTTTTCCATCGGCTGCAAAGGCCGCTGCTGCGAATACTCCCAGTACAATTGCCAGAACTACCATCCTGATGATCTTCATTCGTCTTTCCTTTCCTCTCGTTTGCTGTAAAGTTTGATCCCGCTCTATCAAGCTATACCATTTCAGGTAACAATAAAACTACTACCCATGCAATTTGCAGGAGCGCCGGGACTCACCTCAGAAGCTTGAGACCCGGCTTCTGCCCAAGCAGCTGGACCTCGCCGCTGGCGGGGACAGCCTTCGACGTTGCGGCCTTGGGCAGCGCAACAGCCGGGGCGGGCGGACAGCTGTTGTTGCTGATATAGTAGAGTGCGGCATCCAGGCGGGCCTCGCGCATATCTCCCAGGGGGAAATTCAGGTCGTCGGACACCTGGCAGGTCGGCGCAAAGCCCGACTTGAAATCGTCTGTGCCATTGGCGTTGACGCCTTCGAACTGGATGTCGAAATAGGCCTGCTGATCGAAGTTGGTCTGTAAGAAACCATAGGGTTTGCCGCAGGTGATCGAACCGATGCGGACGACCTGGAGATAGGGCAGCAGGCCGTTGATGATCGACTCGCTAGCCGAGCAGGTCTGCTGCCCGGTCAGGACAAAGACGCGCGTGAGGCCGAGCAGCGGCAGCGGGGCTCCCGTGCTGTCCAGCGCGCTGAAGCGATAGGTCTTGTTCGGGTCATTGGTCTTTTCCGGATGCCTGCCGTTGAAGATCAGCCTTTCGAAGACCCCTCCCTGCACAGCCGCCCCGCCGATCATGGAGGCCAGCTCCCCGGCAATGCGAAGGTAGCCGCCGGAATTGTAACGCAGATCCAGCACCAGCTCGCCGACCCCCTGCTGTTTGAAGAACGAAAAGGCATCGATGAGCCCCTGCTCGGAGGTGAACAGATGCTGGTTGAAGAGCAGATAGCCCGCCTGGCCGCCCCCCGGCAGGGTAAGGAGCAACGGCTGGGAAACAGTGGTGCCGGAGAACGTGGCGGAAGTCAGGCCGCTGGTCTGGGTGCTGCTTGTACCGGGCGGACGCATGGTCAGGTTGAGGGAGACGCCCGGCTGATCGGGAAAGAGAGCGTTGCTCAGGCTGGCTGCTGTCAGGCTCGCAGGCGCCTGGCCGTTTACCGCGGTGACCTCCATACCACGGGTGATCGAAGCGGCCGCCGGCGAATTGGGATCCACATAATAGGCAAACAGACGGCCGGGCGCGGCCCAGCCCCACCTGACGCCGTAACCTGTTTCAAGCCCCTCCTGCAACTCACTGACGGCATCGGCCAGCGGCATGGAAAAGCTGAAGCGATCCCGGGATTTCACCAGCAGTGCATCGAAATAAGCGGGAGCGCTTGCGTAATTGGCGGCGGGCACGTCGATGATCTCGTCGTACCAGAGGTAGACGTCATCCAGGTGGGCGCGTACCCAGGCTTTCTGGGTCTGCTGAACAGAACCCGCGGCAGTGGGCGATGAATCGCCGCCACCACCGCCGCATCCGGCCAGCAAAAACAGTGAGGCTACGATCAGGAGTAAACATTTGTACATGGGAACTTCCTCGTCAACGAAATATTGCAGAAGCCCTATTAAAACAGATTTGTGCAGACCAAGGCAATCAGAATGATAACGGGCAAATAACATCAAACCACCCATATGTGCCATTTCTTGCACACTGCATTAATTTCAGGTAGAGTGCATATCTACCCAGTCATCCTTTTCCCATTAAAACACGAAAGCGGTAAAACAATGGAACCGATCATCACCTATAAAGAACGCTGCCGACGCTGCTACTCATGTGTGCGCAGCTGCCCGGTCAAGGCCATCAAGGTTGACCAGGGCTATGCGCAGATAATTTACGACCGTTGCATCGGCTGCGGCAATTGTCTGAGCTGTCCGCAAAATGCGAAAGTGGTCGTTGACCGCATGGTCAAGACACAGGAGATGCTCACGTCCGGCACTCCCGTGGTTGCGGTGCTGGGATGCTCTTTCCCGGCCTTTTTCCATTCACTGATGCCCGGTCAGCTGGTCGCGGCAATGAAGAGCCTGGGCTTTTGCGAGGTACATGAGGGTGCATATGGCGCCCGCATGATCGCCGAAAGCTATCGCGGGGCCCTGCGGACCGCCGACAAACCCTTGATTTCATCGCACTGTCCGGCGGTGGTAGATCTGATCGAGCGCCATTTCCCATCGCTGCTGCCGAATATCATGCCGGTAGTTTCACCTATGATTGCAATGGGGCGCTTTATAAAAAACATTCTGGGAGAAGAGACCCACGTAGTCTATGTCAGCAGCTGCATTGCCGCCAAGTTTGAAATCCAGGCCGAGGAGTCCGGCGCCATTGATGTCGTCCTGACCTATCAGGAGATCGACAAGCTTTTCAAAAACCGCCGAATCACCCCTTTGTCACTGGCAGAGATGCCTTTTGATGGACTGGATCCGGGTTGCGGGCGCCTCTTTACGCTGACCGGCGGACCGCTCAGTGTTTTCGGCATCAAGCAGGACCTGCTGGATACCGAGACCGTCAGCGCCGAAGGTGAAACTCACACGGTCGGCATCATCCGCGATCTGGCTGCCGGAAGGATCTCACCTTCTTTTGTCGATCTCCGCTTTTGCGACGGCGGCTGCGTGGACGGTCCGACCCGCGACAAGGAACTTAATCATTTTTACAAGCGCAAGCTGATCGTCTGCCACAGCAACAGCAGGCTTTTGTACGACACGGCACCCCACTACAGCTCGGCGGTACTGCTGCCCGATCTGGGGCGTTCCTACTCCGATAAATCGCGTAAACTCGCCAGCCCGGGCAAGGACGATGTCAAGCGCATCCTGCATTCCACCAATAAATTCACGCAAGGAGACGAACTCAACTGCCGGGCCTGCGGCTACAACAGCTGCAGAGAGCACGCGGTGGCCGTATTCCAGGGACTGGCCGACATAGAGATGTGCCTGCCCCACAACATGCAGCAGATTGACGAAGACCGGGGCCGCCTGATGCAAAAATACGAACTGGTGCGCCTGGAACTTGACCGCCAGGCTGGAGATGACCTGATTATCGGCAACGACCCGGGCATCCAGGAGGTAATGGGGCTTATCAGCCAGGTCGGCCCCACTCCGACCACGGTGCTGATCCGGGGCGAAACCGGCACCGGCAAGGAACTGACCGCCCGCGGCATACATCGCATGAGCCTGCGCAACGACAAGCCGCTCATGACCGTCAACTGCACTACGATTACCGACTCACTGCTGGAAAGCGAGCTGTTCGGCCATAAGAAGGGATCATTTACCGGTGCCACCTCGGACAAGAAGGGGCTTTTCGAGGCGGCCAACGGCGGCACCATTTTTCTCGACGAAATCGGCGACATTACCCCCAAGCTGCAGGCCGAGCTGCTACGGGTTCTGGATCTGGGCGAAGTCCGTCCGGTGGGCGGCATCAACGCCCGCAAGGTGGATGTGCGCCTGATCGCCGCCACCAACAAGGATCTTGAGCTGGGTGTTCGCGAGGGGTGGTTTCGCGAGGATCTCTACTATCGCCTGAACGTGTTCTGCATCGCGCTGCCCCCGCTTCGCGACCGGGTGGTATCCGTGCCGGAACTGGCGCTGCATTTTATCGACAAGGCCCGCAAGAAGCTTAACAAGTCGATCGACGGCATTGAAGAACGCGCCGTCAGGGCCATGCAGCACTATCCCTGGCCAGGCAACATCCGCGAGATGCAAAACGTGATCGAGCGGGCAGCGGTATTGACGAAGGAAGGGCCGATTCGGCTGGAGACACTGCCGACTATCTTCAGAAGCACCTATGAATCCTGCCAGGATGACGATGTCAGCCGCCGGCGAGTCTCGTTCAAGGCCGAGCGGGAACTGCAGGTGGGGCGCACCGAGAAGAATATCATTGCCCGCTATCTTGAAGAAACCGGCGGCAACGTGGCAAAAGCGGCCCGCCTGGCCAATGTTCCGCGACGCACATTTTACCGCATGCTTGAAAAACATGGTATCGAGGTTTCCCGTTCTGCCAAACGTTCTGACTGACACCCGACCCCTGCACTGCACTCGACGATCAATGCACATCGTTATAATATTGTGTATACTTTTGGCCACATATGCGCCATTTATGACACATATTTTTGCAAGCCGCATTATGGACTCTTTAAGTCTTTTTTATAATTACTTGTATTTATTGTGTTTTTAATCTATCATTAGATTTGGCACGATACTGGCTTATGTAAACGGTACATTCGTTCGATAACGCACGAAACAAACCATAAAAAGCCAGGGAGGAAGATTACAATGGGAAGAATGAGAGAGAATCCACGTTACAATGTCATTTCGATGAGGGTCAGCGATGAGGAGCGTGAGCACCTTGAGAGCCTGATGAGCACAACCAACAAGAGCATTTCCGTTATCATGCGGGAAGCGATGGAATATTTTACGGCCCATTACCAGCAGGATACTCTGAACCAGAAGGCCGCCTGATTCCGATTTGTAAACTATGAACGACAAAAGGCGGGGAAGATCCCCGCCTTTTAACATTTAATCACACGAACATTTTGGTTCAGTTGATCAGAATTTCAAACTGCTCCTGATGAAAGCCGGGCTTGGCCCGCACGGTGATCCGTTTTTTGAACTTTTTCTCCAACTCCTCCAGGCCGCGCCGTTCTTCATCGTACAACAGGTCTGCCACCAGCGGATGAACCGTAACGGTCGCCTTGGTTCCACGGATATCAAGCATCTCACGGCGCAACTCGCGAAAAATTTCGTGACAGATGGTAGTCTTGGACTTGATATATCCACGCCCTTCACAGTAGGTACAGGGCTCGCACATCATGCGGCCGATACTTTCCCGCACCCGCTTCCTGGTCATCTCCACCAGCCCCAACTCGGAGATCTTCAGGATATTGGTCTTTGATTTATCCGCCTTGAGGGCCTCATCCAGAGCGCCAAAGACCTTCTCCCGATTTACCTCTTTTTCCATGTCAATAAAGTCGATGATGATGATGCCGCCGATGTTGCGCAGACGGAGCTGGTAGGCGATTTCCTTGACCGCCTCCAGATTGGTCTTCAGAATCGTGTCTTCCAGATTGTGCTTGCCGACGAAGCGGCCGGTATTGACATCGACTGCGGTCAGAGCTTCGGTCTGCTCGATGATGATATAGCCGCCGGACTTGAGCCACACCTTTCGCCCCAGCGCCCGGCTGATCTCCACCTCAAGCCCGTAATGATCGAAGATCGGCTCTTCCTCGTCATACAGCTCGATCACATATTTCATCTTGGCCGCAAAGGTCGAAATGAACTGTACGATCCGGTCATAATCGGTTTTTGAATCAACGACGATCTTGTCCACCTGCTCGGTAACGATGTCGCGAACAACCTTCTGCACGACATCCAGGTCGGAGTGCAGCAGCGACGGCACGGCGGCCTTGTCTTTACGGGAAGATATTTCGTTCCAGAGCGTGGAAAGGTATTGAATGTCGGCAGTCAGATCTTCTTCGCTCTTCCCTTCGGAAACCGTTCTGACGATATAGCCGGTGCCGGGCTGCTTGATGCGCTCGACAACCTCGCGCAAGCGCTCGCGTTCCTCTTCGTCCTCGATTCTGCGCGAAATGCCGATGTGATCGACGGTCGGCATGTAGACCAGATGACGACCGGGCAGGGAGATATGTGACGTAATGCGGGCGCCTTTGGTACCGAGCGGTTCCTTGGAAATTTGCACCAGCAGTTCCTGTCCCTCCTGCAGCAGGTCCTCAATCGGATGCAGCGGACGAAAATCGGAATGCCCGCCCGGTTCCTGCTCATCACCCGGCTCATCCTCCTTTTTACTGCCGTTTTCCAGCAGCGACTCGTACTCTTCAATCGCGTCGAAAACATCCGCCACGTACAGAAAGGCGGCCTTTTCCAGGCCGATGTCGACAAAGGCGGCCTGCATGCCGGGTAACACCCGGATCACGCGCCCCTTGTAAATATTGCCCACAATTCCCTTTTCGCGGCTGCGTTCGATGTAAAGTTCGGCTATGGTGCCGTTCTCAATCAGCGCGATGCGGGTTTCGTGGGAGGCGGCATTAATTACCAGCTCTGCTCCCATGTTGGTTTCTCCAATATATATAAAATGAAATTCTTTATGTATCCCTTACAGGGTAAAGATGACATCCAGTTTTTCAACCCGGACATCTTCGCCCTTGAGCATGTCATCGCCGCTGACGGCTCTGGCGAACTCCAGCGGTTTGCCCCGCTTGGCAACCAGCTCCAGGGTCCGACCGGTCGCGCTCAGCGATACCGTTTCACTCCGCAGATCAACTTTCTGTGTTTCACCCTTTTTATGCCGCTCAATCACGAAGGAATCATGTGCCAAAAACTGCACACACCGCTCTGACAGCACTTCAGGGGCCATGTTATCGAGGGTTATGCGATAGCGGGTAGCATCTATCAGGGTCGAAATCGACGGTGACTTGACGTCCGCCTCGACCGATTCCAGAATACGCAACCCTTCCGGAAGTACGGCATTGAGGCGTTCCTGTACTTCCAGGGGAGTGATTCCGGACGCCACAAACATATCCATATACTCGGCCTGGGACTCAACCCCGACCGACGTGGCGGTGCCGAAAGAAAAGCGGGGATGGGGATGGAAGCCCTGCGAGAAGAGGATCGGCACCCCGCCGCGACTCACGGCCCGGGTAAAAACCGTGATCAGTTCCAGGTGGCTCAAATAGCGCATGGCGCCGTTTTTTGCGAAACGGAGACGCATGCGGGCAGGCTGCTGTTCAACACCGGCAGGCGTCGGCCTGGGCGGCAGATCCGATTTTTCGGAGATGCGGGTTTTCACATCCTTGAAGTCACAGACACCGCAGGCGGTACATTTGCCATTGCGGCAATCCTCCGTAGCGGCCTCACTTACGGCCCGCTCGCGCTCGGCCAGCAGAAACTCGCGCGTAACACCGCACTCCAGGTGATCCCAGGGCAGAACTTCGTCCAACCCGCGCCGGCGCAGATACCATTCCGGCTGGATACCGCAATCACTGAAGGCCTGCTGCCAGCGTTCCAGGGAAAAGTGATCACCCCAGCCGTCAAAGCGGCAGCCCAATTCGACCGCCCGAACCAGCACCGGAGCCAGACGGCGGTCGCCGCGGGCAAAGACCCCTTCCATCAGCGAAAGCGAGGCATCCTGCCACTTGAATCTGAGTTTGCGTTTCTTCAGATCGCAATGCAACTGGTACTGGAGATCCAGGGTTTCCTGCATCGATATCTGCGGTTCCCACTGAAAGGGGGTATGCGCCTTGGGGACAAAGGTGCTGACGGAAACATTGACATCACCGCCGGCACCGAACACCTTGGCCTGATCCTTGACCTTGCGCGCCAGTACAGAAATCTGCGACACGTCCTCGACTGTCTCGCCCGGCAGGCCGATCATGAAATACAGCTTGATCAGCCGCCACCCGGCACCGTAGATGCTGGCGGCGCCCGCAATCAGGTCCGC
>JACMKN010000124.1 GCA_014380135.1 Deltaproteobacteria bacterium | reverse complement strand
ATGACAAATCTTCAGGCTGCTCTGGGGGTCGGGCAGCTCGAACGGATTGAACAGATCGTAGCTCGCAAACGGGCAATTGCAACGGTTTATACAGAGAATCTGAAAGGGCTCTCCTGTATCCAACTACCGGTGGAGGAAGCGTGGGCAAAGAGCGTTTATTGGGTATATGGCGTTGTTCTTGCTGATGAGATCGGCCTGTCTGCGTTGATGCTGGCGGAAAGGTTGCTTGCGCGCGGCATCGAGACACGCCCTTTCTTTCTGGGCATGCACCAGCAGCCGGTCTTTCAACGGCTGGGATTATTTCATGGCGAGCATCACCCGGTGACAGAGCGGCTCAGTCGGCAAGGACTCTATATTCCGAGCGGTCTGAAGATCAGTGATCAGCAGATCAGCGAAGTGTCAACCGCTTTGCGAGGATGCCTGGCATGAGCGTGTTCAACGAGTATGCCCGCTATTATGACCTGCTATATCGCGACAAGGACTATGCCGGTGAGACTGACTATATCAACTCGTTGATCAGGTCGCACTGTCCTGCCGCGCGAACAGTTTTAAACTTGGGGTGCGGATCCGGAAGGCATGATCGTTGTCTGGTGGAAATGGGGTATGTCGTGACCGGTGTGGATCTTTCGGATGAAATGCTGGCCGCTGCACGACTTTCGGCAGGAGCGAACAGGGCACTTGAGTACCAACACGGCGATGTGCGTTCAATCCGGTTGGGGAAGACTTTCGATGTTGTTGTCTCCCTCTTCCATGTCATGAGTTATCAGCAGACAAACGAAGATCTGAAAGCGGCGTTTGCATCGGCCGGTCGCCATCTGAAACCGGGTGGCGTTTTTATTTTTGATTGCTGGTATGGGCCTGGAGTACTGACGGACCGGCCCGCTGTACGGGTGAAAGAGTTGCAGGATGATAGTATCAGCGTAACCCGCATCGCTAAGCCTGTCATGCATCCCAACGAAAATGCAGTGGACGTAAACTATACCGTATTTATAAGGGATAAGCAGACCAGCAGCGTTCAGGAGATTCGCGAGACGCATCGCATGCGATTCCTGTTTTTACCGGAGATCCGGCAGATGCTGGCCGATGAAGGTTTTGAACTCCTGGCATCCGAGGAGTGGCTGACCGGCAAGCCGCTGAGCTTTGAATCTTGGAGCGCTGTTTGCTGTTGCCGCAAGCTCTAAAGATGTAATATCATGCAGCGCATCTGCGTTGAGCTCACCCCCTGCCTTGAACTGAATTATTTATGACTTTGGTGGCTTCGTTGCAAAACTTCAAAAACGTTTCAATCATTCTGCCCACCTATAACGAGGCCGGCAATATTTCCGGTATGATTTGTGAATCAGCCCATTCAGCAAAAGTGGCCGGCATCACGGAGACTGAGGTGATCGTTGTTGACGATGATTCTCCCGACTTGACCTGGAAAATTGCCTCCGAAACCGTATGCCCCGATGCTGACGTCAGGGTTATCAGGAGGATGGAACAGCATGGTTTGACAGCATCGCTTAATGCCGGCATTGCTGCGGCACGGATGGATGTTGTAGTTTGGCTGGACTGTGATTTTTCTCAGCCTCCGGATAAAATTCCGCAAATGCTAATTATGCTCACCCAGGGTTTTGATGTAGTCGTTAACTCCCGCTACATATCAGGGGGCGGAGAAGCCCGCTCGGGTAAAGGTGGAGCTCTTCAGCTTTTTCTGAGCAGATGCCTCAACCGCTTGTTGCGGCATATCCTTGATCCATCGTTTCATGATTATACCAGTGGCTTCGTTGCTGCACGCCGCAATGTTTTTGAAAGCATGACGCTGCAGGGTGACTACGGGGAGTATTTCGTTGATTTTGCGTACCGCCTGCTGTGTGACAAACGCTACCGAGTCTGTGAACTCCCTTATATCATGCAACCCCGCCGGAGTGGTGTCTCTAAAACCGGATCGAACCTGTTTCATTTTTTGATACGGGGACGCAAGTATCTCTGGACGATCATCCGCCTGAAGTTCTTCTAAAATTATCGTGCGAATATTGCTATTAAATCCGCCGGCTGAATATACGGCTCGAGAATACGCCGATCATGACAATCCGCTTGAACGCAGCGCTGTTGAGACGGAAGATTTCGGACTGTTTCCGCCGTTGGGATTGCTGTATATCCTCTCTGCGTTAAAAGCCAGAGTACCGGAACACGAAACGTTTTTTATGGACTGTATCGCCGAGCATGTCGGGCACGAGGCTCTTTCTGCAAAAATCACGGAAATCCGACCCGATGTGGTTGGCATTACCAGTTACTCCCCAGGACTGTATGATGCATGTCTGGCTGCACGTACCATTCGGAAAGCCCGTCCCCGTGTACACCTGTGTCTGGGGGGGCACCACCCGATCGCATTTCCCTTCGAAGCAGCACAGCTTCCGGAATTCGACTCCATAGTTGTCGGTGAAGGAGAAGACTCATTTCCTGCTCTGGTCAAATCATTGGCCACCGGTGAACAAATTTCTACTATTCCGGGCGTGTACACAAAAGAGTCTATACAGCGGCATCAACAACAATCGATGACCGACCCGCGCTTTCTGACACAAGCCATGGTGCCGCCTGCGTATGTGGAGAACATAGACCTGCTGCCTATGCCCGACCGCAGCGTAATTCAACACATCGCTTACCGGAGCATAGTCGGCTCCAGCAAGCGACTTGCCACCATGATCAGTAGCCGAGGTTGTCCGTACCGGTGCACATATTGCGATGTGCCATATAAGCTGTACCGCCAGCGATCGATTGTATCGGTTTCCGATGAAATCAGGGATTGCCTGGATAAAGGTTATGAAGAAGTGCATTTTTATGATGATCTCTTCAATATTCAGCCCGAACGGGTGATATCTTTCTGTGACGAGATCAAACGGCGAGGTTATCGTCTGCAATGGGATTTTCGCGGTCGCGTGAACAACGTCACCTGGGAATCGCTGGCAAGGGCCAAAGAAGCCGGCTGTCGCATGATTTCGTTCGGTGTGGAGACCGGCAGTGATGATGGGCTGCGTCAGCTCGGCAAAAATACAACCACCACCCAGATTCAACAGGTATTTCAGTGGTGCCGTTCACTTGGCATCCTGACCATTGCCGATTTCATGATCGGCCTGCCTTTCGAGGAGTCTGCCGAAGATGTTCGACGTAACATCGATTTCCTCATGACTCTCAACCCGGATTATGCACAATTTTCCATTCTGACCCTCTATCCCAATACGAAGCTGTTTGCAGAAGCGGCCAGACGTGGTCTGCTGGAACCGGAGCGCTGGCAGGCTTTTTCACGCGATCCTTCATCCGGTTTTTATCTGGATCACTGGGAAGAGTATCTTTCGATTGCGCAATTGCTTTCATTGCAGAAAGAGGCTTATCGCCGTTTTTACCTGAGGCCGAGCTATGTCTGGAGAAGTATGATCTCAACCTGCACCTGGCATGAATTCAGTTCAAAACTGTACGGCATGCTGAAACTGTTGAGGTGATGACAACGTGCCTGAAGATCGGATAACACCTCAAAAATTGTTCGACTATGTTCTGCTTCTCATGCTGGCGGCTGTCGTGTACGGCAGAGCTGTTGGGCATGATTTCCTGTTCAACTGGGATGACAATCTGTATGTAATCAATAACGAGACCATACGCGGGTTTTCCTTGAACAATCTGAGGTCGGCCTTTGGACCTAGCAGCATCGGCCAGTACAATCCGTTGGCGCTGATTTCATTCATGCTGGATTATACTCTCTGGGGACTCTGGCCGGGCGGATATCACCTTACCAATATCATCATTCATGCCGTTAACGGCCTGCTAGTCTACCGGTTGTTATGGCTATGGTATGGAGAACGACTGCTCTGTCTGATTGCGGCGGCGATTTTTCTGGTTCATCCGGTGCAGGTCGAATCGGTGGCCTGGGTATCAGAACGCAAAGGTCTGCTCGCAACGCTCTTTTTCCTGCTGTCCTGGCTTGAGTACTGCCGTTATGTCGAGGCCGGGAAAGGGAAAGGGCGATTTGCTTATATTGCTTCCCTGACAGCGTTCGTACTGTCTCTTTTGGCCAAGACATCAGGCGTGGTTTTGCCGATAATACTGCTGCTGTACGATCTCTGCTTTTTACCCCAAGACCGTCGCTTGCGGTGGAAGAACAAGCTTCCTTATGTTGCTGCGTCAGCAGCCTTCTCAGCCATGGAGCTTTACAGTGAAATGCCTGAGCATGGCGGTTCGAGGGCCGGTTATCACGGTGGCAGCCCCTTGGCGACTTTTTTTACCATGCTTCCGGTTTATTGCCGTTACCTCGGGTTACTGATCTGGCCTGCCGGTCTAAATATTGAACATTGGCCGACGATTTATCGCACGGTCAACGCATCGGTGGTTGGTGCTGCCATGCTGCTTGGCGCTGTCGTTTTTGCCGGTATCCGACTGTACCGGACCGACAGGAAGCTGGGGTTCTGGGTGCTGTTCTTCTGGGTAGGGCTCCTGCCGGTCTCCCAGATCGTGCCGCTCTATTTGCTGATGTACGAACATTATCTCTATCTGCCGATTATCGGAGTTGGGGCTCTGGCCGGTGGCGGGGCACTGTACCTGCGTCAGCGATTGGGGACGCGATACTCCGGCTTTTTGTACGCCGTGCTCACGGTCGGGCTGCTGGCGCTGTCAATTGTTTCTTTTCAGAGAGTTGCCGTCTGGAAGGATTCCCTGACCCTCTGGAGTGACGCGGCCAGCAAATCGCCGACAGCCTTCCGGGTTTGGGATGTGCTGGGAGAAGCATACCGACAGGATGGAAATTTTGATGATTCCCTCAGGGCATATGAACGCAGTCTGGAACTAAACCCTGCCAGTACTGACAGCATGTGGGCCTTGGGTGACCTGCACACTGAGTTGGGAAATCTTGATAAGGGATATGCTTACCTGAAGCGGCTTCTTGGTATTAATCCGACCTATGTTAAGGGCTGGACGTCCCTTGGAAGCAACTATCGCAATCGTGGCAATTACGTTGAGGCAGAGAAGGCCTACAGACATGCCGTGACTCTGCAACCTGATGCGGTTCAGATAATTATTTTGTTGGGAAAGCTGTCCGTCTTGCAAGGACGCTTTGATCAGGCCAGGGATTTCTATCTTCAGGCAGAAACAAGCGGTTGGAACAACGCTGAGAACGCATACCGACTGGCGTGCACGGAGGCTCGTGCCGGGCGCAGACAGGAAGCTTTGTCGTGGTTGGAGCAGGCTTTGAATCGGGGCTACCGCAACTATGACACTTTGATCAGTGATACTGAACTATCCGCGCTTTGGGAAGAGCCGCGTTTCAATTATCTGCTTGCACTATACTTTCCGGAGCTGGACAAGGAGCGCTGAATAACTGTTTCACGGGACTCAAGGCTCAACAATCCGGCCAGGATGCGGCACTTCTCCCCTTAAGAAGTAAGTACTCAATCAGAGCTGAAAATCAGTGCTTTTTTTTATTTTTCTTTAGAAAAGTAAAGCTCCGCGTTGGGATCTTCTTGCTCGGCTGCTGTGCTTTTCCTCAAGTTCGTCATAATTCCAGCTTTGCCGCTTCCATCGAGCGCAATACTGACAGAGCGGTGTCCAGACAGCGTGGCTGGTGTTCCCCACGTAATTCCACCATCTGTGCTTTTGAATATCTTGGCCGCGGTGGCGCCGGGAGAAGTTGGATCATCAAAATTGGTCCCGACCGTCAGGATCTTGGTCGGACTTGCAGCTATGCTGACATGCATTGAAGGGTTGCTGGTTGCGGTCGGTTTTGCCACTGCTTTTTGGCTCCATGAGGCACCACCATTGGCGCTGCTGAAGACAAACAGACCGACACCGTCAAATTGGAGGGCGATATATATGTTATTTTCGTCTTGAGCGGCGATGCTGCAAAATCCGGACGACCCAGCGTTCGTCAGGGGTAACACGACAACCGGGTCCATCCAGGTAGTTGAGCCGGCTGCTTTTTTCGTATATCTCAGGCCGATTTTGCCAGGATCATCGCTAAACATGAAGGCCGCATGCAGGTTGCCGTTGCCGTCCAATACCATATCCGGGTCAGTGTCATATCTGGGGTTTCCCGGCAAGGGGGCCGGTGGTGTAAAGGTCGAGGTTCGGCTCTGGGCGGTAGTGGCGTACAATTTTTCATCATTCCCCCAGAACAGAACATGAATTGCGCCGGTTCTGCCGGCGACAATCGAAACGAGTGAATTTGAATTTGCCGGCATGGCAGAGCCATTGATTTTGACAGGGATGCTCCATTTATTCAATTTCGTATTGTCTGCCCAGGAGTAGTAGACAGATCCCTTGGTGTGACTATTGTCATCGTACTGATGCCATACCAATTGAATTATCTTCCGAGTTGTATCTGCCGCATCGCCTCCTGCCGCAACCGCCACATATGGTGTTAAGAGGTCGGGTGGCACTTTAATAACCGTGTACGGGCTTTCCCAGGTTTTCCCACTATTAGTTCCTCTGCTAAGCATGAGGAATTCTTCTCCACCACCGCGCGGAATAAAAGTGTACGCGGTATAGAAATTGGTGCCATCGGCGGCCAGGACCTTTCCCCCTGGTGCACGTTGCAGGCCTTTAGCGACTTTTTGTGTCGAGAATGCAATGCCGGGAGGCAGAGAATCCGGTGTCGCAGCCATGCTTTCCAGTGTTCCGACGGCAAGGAGTGCGGTCAGCAAGCATATAGACAATGTGTTTACGAGAATGGCACGCATTTTCTTTCCCCTTTCTTGGTAATATAACTAACTCCTGAATGGAAACTAAAGCTGTGCATTAAGCTCAATCTTGTACTAATTATATCGCACATTGGTGCAGTAAAGGAGAATCTCAAAGAAGTATTCTTTGCTTTCACAGATGGCATGTGAAATGTTATTGTTAGAAAATGAATTGGAAGCTGATACGTGTCATCGATGCCTATATGGGAATTCCGCTCCTGTTCGGAATCTCACTGGTAAAAAAACTGGTCAAACAACCATCTCCGCATCCGGATGGGGTGAAACGGATTCTACTCATCAAGTTCTGGGGCATCGGCAATATTTTCATGCTGCTTCCCGCCATCCACTCTCTAAGCTCAGCCTATCCAAACGCAACTATCGATTTCCTGACGCTCGAAAGCAACCGGGATGCCCTGACGGTTATTTCTGTCGTTGACAACATTGTCACTATCAACACCAGGTCGTTGCCTCTGTTTATTGGCTCCTGGATGCGCGCTGTTTCGTGCCTGAAAAATAATAATTACGATATCATTATCGACTTTGAACAGTTTGCCCGTTTTTCCGCCTTGATCGCTCACCAGATTGAGGCACCTGAAATTATCGGCTTCGATACCCTTGGTCAGCGTCGCAGTTCACTTTTTACCTGCGCCGTGCCCTATGACAATTGTGTTCATGTGACACGTTCCTTTGCGTCCCTTGCTGCTATTGTCTCATGCACACCTGAGCTTCCTTCCAACAAGTCAGGCCTGATCGTGCGTAGCGACGTCCTGAGTCGGGGGCGTGCCATCCTGGACGAATGCGGTATTCGGTCGGATTTGATTTGTCTGGTCATGCATATCGGCACCAGCGGCAATTTCCAGGACCGTCGCTGGCTACCGGAACGGTATGCCGAGCTTGCCGACCGGCTTGTGGATGCGTTTCAGGTACGGGTGGTTTTTACCGGACTGCGGGAGGAGGCGTTCCTGATCCGCGAGACAGTCAGTCACATACGCTCTGAGTCTGCTGTGGTTGATCTTAGCGGACAACTCCCGTTCGCAGATTATTTTGCCCTTATCGCCAGCGCGGATCTGGTGATTTCGGCCGATACCGCTGCGGTTCATCTGGCTTCTGCGCTGGATATCCCGATTGTCGGCCTGTATGGCCCTAACTCCCCGACTCTGTATGGTCCGTGGGGTAAAAGTGGACTTGCCATTTACCAGCAACTTGATTGCAGCCCCTGTATCACCAACTTCAATGCCAAACTTCATACCTGTCGACATCCAGCGGGCCGAGGGGCATGCATGCAAGCCATCGAGGTTACTGATACCTTTCAGAAGATTCAGAGGTATTATTTCGATCCGGAAGCACCCTGCCGACTGGAAAAGCTGGACAGAAACGAGTCATAGCAGTGCGTCGAATCGCTAAACTTGCATATCATGTCGTCCGCAGCAACCTTGTCGAGCTGCACTACCCCTATCGTCTGACCTATGCGGTTACCAACCGCTGCCAGGCGCATTGTTCCATGTGCAATATCTGGCGGAAAACAGCTGATGGTGAACTGACTATGGCCGAAATTGATACCTTCTTCGCACGCTCCAATCGGTTTTCGTGGATCAACCTCACCGGTGGCGAGATCTTCCAGCGAGACGATATCGTGGAAATTATTCGATCCGTGGACCGGCACTGCCGGAGCCTGTATTTGCTCAACTTTCCCACCAACGGCTACCAGACGGAAAAGATCGTGGCCGCAGTGGCGGATATCCTGACGCATACATCTATTCCGCGTCTGATGGTGTCCGTCAGCCTTGATGGACCTTGCGAACTCCATGACAGCACACGGGGACTTCCCGGTTCGTGGGAACAGGCGCTGGCAACATTCCGGCAGTTGCGTATCATGCGTTCCAGACGCTTTTCCGTTTATCTCGGTTATACAATGCAGGAATCCAATCTCCACGCGTTTCAAGAGACCGTGGATGCCGCCCGCAGTGAACTGGGAGAACTATCGGTTGATGAGATTCATGTGAATCTGGCCCATATTTCGGGGCATTATTACGACAACAGTTCTTTCAGTGGCCTTCCCGATCCGGTTGCCGCCGGGGAAATCCTGACCCGGATCAGAGGATTGCGGAGTCGGAGGTTTTTAGATCCGGTATCAGTTCTGGAGCGTCGCTATCAAAAACTGGCGCGTACGTTTCAGCAGACCGGCGCTGTCCCCCTGACCTGTCAGGCAGCGGCGGCATCCTGTTTCATTGATCCAGGTGGGGTCGTTTATCCCTGCACTGCGTTTGATGCACCACTCGGCACGCTCAGGGAACACGGTTACGATCTGTATCGGCTTTGGCGTTCGGCCGGGAGACACTCAATCAGGAAAGCGGTTTGCGACGGCGCATGTCCCCGCTGCTGGACACCGTGCGAGGCGTATCAGACAATCCTGGCGAATCTATTGACCTGAAAAGAGAAATATCGTGATCAGAAAAGTCTACATTGATCTTATGGCGAAGAAGCTGAGGCAGGACGGTCCGGGCTGGCTTTTACGCCGAGGATGCCAGTACATACTCCTCCAGCTCTCCGACTTGCTGCACAGGCCGCTTTGCGGACCGGCACTCGGTACTCTAATGGTTACCTATCGCTGTAATTTCCACTGCGTCATGTGCGATATGCCTGTAAAAGGAGCTGTACGGGGACGGGAAGGGCTGGAGGAGTTCGATACCGAACGTTTTCGCGGTATTATCAGCGAATTTGCCAGACTGGGGGTGCCGGGCATCGGTTTCACAGGTGGCGAACCGTTGCTGCGTACGGATATTTTTGAACTGCTGGCCCATACCCGCAAACTTGGCATGATCACCCATCTGAATACCAATGGTTATTTGCTCGGCGATGTTGAAGCTGAATGCATTCTGGAAGCCGGTGTTGACTCCGTCAATATCTCGCTGGATGGAGCAAGTCCTTCAACACACGACAGGATCAGGAATTTTACCGGCTCCTTCGAGCGGGCAACGGCAGCCGTAGCTCGACTCAATCGTCTGCGCCAGCGGCAGGGGAAGTCATTGCGCCTGAAAACCGTTGCCGTGATCGATGAAACCAATATTGACGAAGTGCCGGATATGATCAGTCTCGGCCGTGAGCTCGGTACCGACTGCATCGAGTTCATCCCCCGCCAACCGTTTGCATGTGCTGACAACGGTGCAGGGAGAAGTGCGGATGCAGGTTTATTGGCCAAGGTTGATCTGCTGACCGACTACCTGCTGGAAGCAGCCAAGGAAGGGTGCCGGATCGAGAACTCACCGGCCCATCTGCGACTATTTCGAAACTCCTTTGTCGGGCTTCCTTCGCCAATCCGCTGCAGTGCCGGCTACAACTCACTTGCTGTAGATTGCTACGGAGATGTCTTCCCCTGTGTTCCCTGGATCAATTGGGGTAAGCCGGTCGGGAGTATTCTGCACGATAGTCTGAAAGATCTGTGGTATTCGCATGAGTATCAGCATGCTCGAACCGGGATCTCCAGTTGTCGTGATTGTTATCTCAACTGCCAGGCAGAACTGAATCTGCTGTTTGACCTGAAAACGCGGACAGGGTTGTAGGAGGACAAGGGAGAATCATGGCAAAAATTGACTTTTCCAGATTGTACAGCCTCTTGGGAAACCTTCATTCACTGGTGCCCTTCGGTCTCGGTTCAAGCAGGGCCCTGCCCCCATATTTCGTGCAGATCGAGGTGACACACAGGTGCAACGTCGGTTGTTCCGTGTGCTATCAGAAAACAAAGCTCAGCACGAATGAGGAGATGACGCTGGAAGAGATCAAGCATATCGTTGATCAGCTGCCTGCCTGGAGTATTCTCTCGCTGACCGGCGGAGAACCGTTCATCAGGGAGGATTTTGCAGCGATTCTTGAATATGGCCTGAATCAAAAGAGATGCACCATTTTGACGAACGCCTCGTTGGTGACCGACAGCCACATAGAGCTGATGGTCAGGAACAAACTCCTGCTCATGGCTGTTTCGATCGACGGTATCGGGGATACCCATGACGGGATCAGGAAGAGCGCGGGACTTTTTGACAAGGCAGTGGAAACGATAAAAAAAGTACAGGAAAAGAAAAAGACACTGAATACCATGTTTCCCCTCATAGATATCAAGACCGTGATCCAGAATGAGAACCTGGCCCAGTTGAACGAGATACTGGGACTGGCCGACAGCCTTTCGGCCGATTTCATTACGTTTTCACTGCCGAAACTAATGGTCAACCATTACGCCGCACCCTACCGGGAGGATATCCGCGACATTTACGGAGCTGTGCCCTCGTATCCAACTTTTGATGATGACGAGCTGGAACTTCTGAAAAGGCAGATTCAGATTATCAGAGAGCATTCCGGCAAGACCGCAGTCAGGTTCTATCCATCTAATATGCTTGACGAAAATACGATAGAAAAATTCTACCGCCAGAAACTGTCCGCGAATAACTTTCAGTCGTGCTCGGCACCGTGGTCGCGGATGTCCATATCCCCGCATGGAGACGCCTACCCCTGTCTCTCTTACCTGGTCGGAAACGCGAGGAGGGAAAGTCTGTCCCGAATCTGGAACGGTCCTCGATTCAGGGAGTTCAGAAAGTGCCTGGAGCGAAAAAAACTCTCGAACTTCTGTCTCGGCTGTTGTAACTCTGTCTGCAACGACATAGCGGCTGAAAAATGAAAACAGCAGAAGCAAGAGAAGGAATGAAGCACTCACCTGACAATAAACGCCACCTTCTGGACTTTTCACTATTGGTCATTGTTGCTGTGGTCGTGTACGGCAGGATGCTGGGGTATGAGTTTCAAACCAACTGGGATGATAACTGGAATATTCTGTATAATGACGCTGTTCGCGGTCTTTCGTGGCAGAATGTCCGTACCGCCTTTACCAGCTATTCCATTGGGTCATATGTCCCTCTGCAGAGCCTATCGTTCATGTTGGATTATGCGCTCTGGGGAATCAATCCCGGCGGTTTTCACGCAACCAACATTCTGATTCACACCGTTAACGCCCTGTTGATCTACCGTCTGTTCTCACGCTGGTATGATGACCGAATGTTGTGCCTGGTCGGGTCGCTACTTTTTCTGATTCACCCGGTTCAGGTGGAGACGGTTGGATGGATATCCGACCGCAAGACCCTCCTGGCCATGTTCTTCTTCTTGCTTGCCTGGGAGGGATATTGCCGATACCGTGAGGCCTTGACCGATAAAGTCCGGTGGTGGGCATATGCCGCAACACTCACGTTTTACTCGCTCTCGCTGCTATCCAAGTCAATAGCAGTGATCATGCCAGTGGTCCTGGTGCTGTACGATCTCTGCTTTCCCGAGGGCGGCCGCAGCAAGCGCATGAAGGACAAGATCCCGTTCATCGCCATCGCTGCCGTCATTGCGGCGGTGACGATGGTCGGCTTCAACACACCTGGCGGCGCTCGCGTTCCGTATCATGGTGGCACATCCTTGGCAACCTTCTACAGCATGCTGCCTGTCTATTGTCGTTACTTGGGAATGCTCATTTGGCCTGCTAACCTCAGTACCGCCTATGCCCCCGCAATTCATCTTTCCTTGGATGGAACGGTGGCTGGTGCCGCACTGCTGCTCTTTGTTGTGTTGCTGGGTGGTGCGGAGCTTTTCAGGAGGGATCGGAGGCTGGGCTTCTGGGTGCTGTTATTCTTTGTCGGCCTCTTTCCTGTGTCGCAGATCGTTCCAACGCTTGTCATGATGGCAGACCGCTATCTTTATTTCCCCATGATCGGAGTGTCTGCACTTGCTGGATCGGGATGTGTTTGGCTCCGGGAGCGTGTTGGGGTATCGTACCACAGATTATTATATGGATTGCTGCCGCTGCCGCTTGTTGCACTGTCGGTTGCCAGTTTTAACCGAACTGCTTTTTGGCAGGATTCTCTGACTCTCTGGAGTGATGCGGTCCTCAAGGAACCAGCTAGCGATAAAGCCTGGGGAATTCTCGGCGGAGTGCACCAGGCTTCCGGCAAGAATGATTTGGCACGTCAGGCATATGAACGGGGGCTCAAACTCAATCCAGCCAATACCGAGATTCTTGACGGACTCAGCGGCTTGTACACGGAGACGGGAGAACTGGACAAAGGATATGCCCTGCTGACAAGACTACTCGCTCTGAAGCCGACGTATGTTACCGGGTGGGCCGGACTGGGGACCAATTATTTGAAACGCGGCAACTATGCGGAGGCGGAAAAGGCATACAAACATGCCCAAAAGCTGCAGCCGGACGCAATGCAGGTGGTTATGCTGCTTGGGGATCTGGAGCGTATTCGGGGACACCTCGACCAATCCCGGGCCTATTATCTTCAGGTGGAGGAGAAGGGGTGGAACCAACCGGATACAGCCTATCATTTGGCATGTGTCGAAGCCATGGCGGGGAATACCGACGAGTCCATGGAATGGCTTGAGAAGGCGCTGACACGCGGCTTTGGCGATTTCGGCAAGCTGTACGAGGACAAACAACTGTCATCCATAAGGCAAACTACCAGCTTTATGGAACTAATACGCCGGTATTTTCCGCAATAAGGGATACTGGTCAATATCAATGGAGCATGTAATGAAGGTCAGCCTCATATTCACCTCAATCGAGGTCAACCCACACAACAAAGCGGTATCCTTCAGGGATGAACGCCTCGGTTTTGTTCCGCCATTAAGTCTCCTGCTTGTTGCCGCTATTTTGGAGAAAGAAGGGGTGGTGGTCGACCTCATCGATATGGAAGCGGAAAATCTCAGCTATACCGAGACACTGAAGAGGATCAAGTCATTCGCACCCGATCTGCTTGGCTTCACGGTCACCACCTGGAGCTTTCATTCAGTACTGTCATGGATTAATAAATTCAAGGCGGATACCGCAATTCCCGTGCTCGTCGGTGGGGAGCATATCAGGCTCTATCCCAATGAAACCATGTCTCATGAATCGATTGACTTCTGTTTGGTCGGCGAGGCTGAACTTCCACTGCCCGAGTTCATCAAGGCTTTTCGGGAAGACAGGTCGTTTGAAGGAATTAAATCCATTGGTTACAAGAAAGATGGCAAGGCTGTCATAGACCGCACGCTCCAGTTTGTCGAAGACATAAACTCAGTTCCGTTTCCCGCCCGACACCTGATCAAGAATGAGCTGTACGAGAACATCCTGAGCCGAAAGAAAAATTTTACCGCACTGCTCACATCACGGGGATGTCCCTTTAACTGCGCCTTTTGCAGCCACAATCAACTAAAATATCGTGCCAGATCTCCAAAGAATGTTGTTGATGAAATCGAATTGAATCTCAATCAGCACAATATTCGGGATTTTGACATCTATGACTCGACCTTTACCGCTAACGAGCAAAGGGTCATCGATATATGTGAAGAAATCCGCCGCAGAAAGCTGAAAGTCGAATTTACGGTGAGGAGCCGGGTGGATGTTGTCTCCAGGGAAATGGTCGGCAGCCTGAAGTCGGCCGGATGCCATACGATCCTGTACGGGATCGAATCGAGCAACCCGGATATTTTGAAGATGATGAACAAGCGTATCTCTCTGGAACTGGTAACGGAGGCCATAAACTACACGAAACAGAGCGGCATCAAAACGCTTGGTTTCTTTTTATTTGGCTTTCCCGGTGAGACCCGCCAAACCATTGAGGATACCATCAGGTTCTCTCTCGAACTTCCACTTGATTACGCGCTTTACTCCATTCTCCTGCCTATGCCTGATACCGAGATTTATTCATATTATCAGGAGCATGGCCTCGGCGATTATTGGGCTGAATACACTCTGGATGAATCGAAAATGGAACAAATTGAATTCATAGGTACCGGTGTTACACGAGCAGAAACTGCGGCATATGCCCTCAAAGCGTACAAACAGTTCTACTTCAGAACGAGGATTCTCTGGAACAGATTCAAAACACTCCGCTCGATAGGGGAGTTCAGAAGGCTCTTAAGTGGCGCCATCGGCATACTCACCAATGGTGGTGATAAAACCAACTAAGGTGTTATCATAAATATTTTGAAAGAGAGTTGATGTTGCATGAATTCATTGAGACAGCGAATCTGATTTCCTTCTTTTTTAAATCAGATTTCAACTTTATATATTCGGAGGATACATGAGGCTGCACCACGTACTGGCAACTATTCTGATAACATTTTTTTGTACCCAGGCTTATGCTGGCGAGCTTCCCAACGAAGCGCAAAAGATGCTCGATGATCTTGGCGCTACCAGCATGCAGCAGAAAAACAACGGCAAGTTGTTCAGATGCCTTCATGGCGGCACCAAGCGGGTGTCTGTTTCGACGCTCGGCGATGCTGTAATATTCACAGGTGATTACAATTATTGCCGGGAACCCGGCTCCATGCGTGACGGGTTTTACGAGATCATGGTTCGGAATGGCGAGATTATAGGTAAATCATCAAAACAATCCATTAATGGCGAGCTGTTTGATGCGGTTCAGAATGACGATATTGTCAAGGTTCGCGATCTGGTGGAACGCAAGGCTGATGTGAATTATTTCGAAAACATATCTGGCGGTGATCAGAAAAAAATTGATGGTTGGACACCACTTATGTGGGCGGCATCCAAAGGAAACTTCGAAATGGTGACGCTGCTTCTCAAGTCCGGAGCCTGGATAAATTATTTGAACAGCGATGTCCTCAATGCAGTATGGATAGCGTCTGCCAATGGCCACCTCGGAACTGTGAAGAAACTAGTGGCAAACAGAGCGTTTATCAACAATCGCAATATTGAGGATGTCACACCGCTGATGGTGGCCGCAATGCGTGGTCACCATGACGTTGTAAAGTATCTCCTTGACTCAAAGGCTGATATCAACTTTGTTCACAAGGAAGGCGATAGCGCCCTCATGTTCGCCCTGGCCCATAGGCACACAAATATTGCTGGGCTTCTGATTGATTATGGTGCTGATATCAATATCCGGAACAGGTTTGGAGTTACTGCGCTGATTATTGCTGCCGCAGAAGGGAACGAGGAGATCACAAGAATACTGTTGGACAAAAAAGCGGACATTACACCAAAGACTGAAAGCGGTATGACAGCGCTGGATATTGCGGTTGCCAAAGGCTATTCCAAAATTGAAAAACTGATCAAACATGCTCAATCGTCCGAATAAGCCAATGGTATTGCCTGTTATCGGTGAGTCGATGCAAATCAGCAGGAACCGCATTATCAAGATAGCCTTTTTTGCTGGCCTGGTTTGCTTTTTACTTTACCTGCGGGCGCTCTCCTGTGATTTTGTCAACTACGACGATCCTGATTATGTTCTGGAAAATCCCGCCATCCGTCTCATAGATGGCGAGTTTCTTGCCTGGGCGTTCACCACTCCCTATATGGGTTGGCTGATGCCTCTGACCTGGATATCCTTTGCAGTTGACTACCATTTCTGGGGTTTGAACCCGCTGGGGTTTCACCTTACAAATATCATTCTTCATTCTATAAATACGGCCTTGGTTGTGTTGATCGCAGACAGCCTGTTGAGGCGGAGTCAAGTGTCAAGGGACGACGAGTGGCAGGAGTCGCACCTGTATCCTGCCATGCTGCTGTTGGCAGGCTTTCTTTGGGGCATTCACCCTCTGCGGGTGGAGTCGGTT
>JACMKN010000011.1 GCA_014380135.1 Deltaproteobacteria bacterium | reverse complement strand
GGGGGTCTGTGTATAAACGGTATACCGCTGGAGTACACTTTTAATACACACTTTTTATGTGTATTAACGGTTATAAAATAAATTACTTGACACTTTCCCTAAAAGGTCTTAGAGTCTTTTTACACACTTTCAGGAAAAGGGGGATGTCATGTCAGAGAGAACAGGGCGGGTGCTGGGATATAGAAGGGTATCAAGTTTAGACCAGAACACAGCCAGGCAACTGGAAGGTGTTGCGCTTGATCTGGAGTTTGAAGACAAGGTTAGCGGAAAGAGCATGGAACGGCCTAAGCTGCAGGAGCTTATGAGAACGGCCTATACAGGTGATCTGGTCATAGTTCATTCTATGGATCGTCTGGCACGTAACCTGATCGACCTGAAGAACATTGTCTCTGAGCTGGTAGCAAGTGGTGCTCAGGTCCAGTTCCTGAAAGAGAACCTAACCTTCTCCGGTAAGGCTGATCCTTACTCAGAGCTGATGCTTAACCTGATGGGATCATTCGCGGAGTTCGAGAGGCAGCTGATTAAGTCCAGGCAGGCGGAAGGGATTGCAATTAAGAAAGCGGCTGGAGGTTATGCAGGGAAGGGCCGTAAGAAGTCAATCACCGACGAGAAGATAGCAGAGATTAAGCGACGGGTCGAAGCAGGCGAGAAGAAAACCAAGATCGCTTCAGACCTGGGGATAAGTCGTGAGTCGATATACAAGCTGATGAAGTAAAAAGGGGGCCGGTATAACCGGCCCTTTCCCTATTGCCTCCGATATTGCCACTAAATGCGAAGCGTACAGCATTAATACAATCTTACGCTTTCGCCAGAATTTGCTTGACAAATCACGGATTCCGTGGTACCATCGGGAGGCCAGGTGGCCGACATACCTAATATAGAGAAATAGGTTAGCCCCTCAACTACAATCATACAACTCGATAACGAAAAAGGCCACATCCAGAGATGCGGCCTTTGTTCATTTCAGGTTATTCCTCAAATGGATCGCCTAGACAGTCTCCGGATTCATGCCCAGAACACAGGGCAATCTGCAGGTTAGTCTGCTGCGGATCGGTCAACAGTTTAAAAAGGTCTGGGTGGTTCGTAGCATGACGGTAGCAGTTTCTACAGGACATTGGTGTTCCTCCTCAATAAAAGATGGGGGCTTTCCTACCATGTGCAGATTCACCTGTCAAGCCTGAAAATGATACAAAGCTGAATAAAAACAAATACATATGTGAATGACAATGCGCTTCTGAATATCAATTCACTTATCCCTGAGAGTGTCTAAAGCCTTTCTAATTCGATCATACTCCTGCTTAGCTGGTCCCTTCTCTTTTGTAGAGGCGATAAACCCTGGATATTTCCCCCTCATGTAAGCCAGCAACAGCTCTGCTGCGCCGTCATAATCGCCGTGGGCTTGTGCAAGCAGCTCACGAGCCACATCAGCACCGGAAACCTTAGGCTGAACCAGCCGTGCAATCACTTCGCCTAAAGAGGTATCCCGGTGATGCTCCTGCAGCTCCTTCAAACGGCCTGCAATGCCTGGGGGTAGATAAACATCATGTCGGGTCCATCCTTCTGATAGCAGTTTCTGCTTGTAGTTTTCTTGGCGTGGTCTTGTCACCGTTTCCGCCTCCTTACTGAATAAGTGAAAGTCGAGCGTCACCGGGATACACATATCATGCGCGTATCCCGGTGACAAGTGCTACAGGTCAGCCAGTTCATTCTCCTGATCATCAAAGGCCGGATCAAGTAGAGGCTGTTCTCCTGGAAGCGGGGTCCGCTTTCTAAAGCGCGGCGGCTCCCCGTCAGGATAACCAGCGACCCCGCAGATCGAACAGATCGGAGGGTTGATCCTTGATGCTCCGCAAAACGGACAGGCGGACTTTGCAGCTGCTGGGGGCGCTGGGACGTGCTGCAGTTTGAGGCGCGGGCCTCGATATAAATATTTGTCGTTCATCTATCAGTTCCTCTGAGTGTGTTAATGGTAGCTACGGTATGGGCTGGGAAGCGTTCGAGGTTCACAGCTGAAGTGCGTGCCGATTGAACCGCTCCTGCTGCTGTCTCCAAATTCCTTTAAGGGCGGAGTAATTCCCGGCATACGCTTGTGCATGTGGGGCTACAATTGCGCCGCGCACTCCCGCGCCATAATATCCGCCACTGATTACGCTGGATAGGTGCGTCCCAAAAAACAAGTGATCGTATCGGTCCATTTCGCCAGCGCTGAACGGCAGGAATTGGTGGTGCAGTGCTTCATAAATGCGAGCGCCGGTATCGTAGGCAACAGCGGCACCGTGCCTCATGATCTCCTTACCCCTCCACGGATTCGTAACAGCCCCTAACGCCGTCAATAAACACTGATGCAGTCGCTGCGGGTCTGGAATGACCATGAACGACGGGTGTATTCGCGGTGCACAAATGGCGTGCATGAACGAGTGGTGTATTAGGGGGGCACAAATGGCGTGCCTGCCGGCTTCCCTAGCTAATGCAGGGATCAACCTACCTCTCATAAGCACTCCGGGAATTCCCGGAGTGAGTAGGCTTTCGCAGTCTTCCCAGAAAATTATGTCGGGATCTACGATTGTGCAGGGCTCCTGAGAAAAACCGATGACACGCGATATGAATTCATCATGCGGTACAGCCCGCGCTGCCTCTATGAGGTTGTAGCCGTGCTGGTCGGAGAGCAGTTTGAACTGCTGGAGAGCCTGGGGGCAGCTGCAGTTGTCAATGATATTGATTTCAGCAGTAGGAAAACCGGTGCGTAGTGTTTTGAGGGCCAGGAGGTTTCCATACAGCTGATCTGGAGTCGGGCAGTATGTGAGCGTGAAAATCTTCATGATGAACCTTCTGAGGCTGTGTTAATTAGAAAAGGGGTATGTGGGGTATGGGGTCGGTTGCGTTCGAGGCTTCCAGGCCATATTTTGAAAGCCTCCTGGGGCAAAGGAAAGCCCCGGCAGGGTAGCCGGGGCTGAGTTGGGATGATTTTTCACCTTTTAGGGTGAATATTCGCCAACACTACCATCCGCCAGGATCAGGAGGGTCGGTTCTGCCTGAACGATCTCCACAAGGCAGCTGGTGGAGAAAATAAACATCGGCCATCTCTCTGGTTGAAGAATGCCCAAACAGCTGCATTTATTGAAGCAGCTTCAAAAGCAGGAATTCCTGCTATTCAATCAAAACAGCAACTTGGAACATTCGTAGCCAAGGAGCTGGTCTATCACTATGCGACGTGGATTTCCCCAGAGTTCAGCCTGAAGGTTATCCGGGCGTACGACGGGATGGCCTGCCCCCTCGAATCAGGGGGGCAGGCTGGAGGATCAACTATAAGCGGACAATCCTCGAAGAGGTGCCATTGTTGGCGCTGTGTGTTCAAGACCGCCACGGTATCCGGTGGCGGTCTTGATTGCAGGGCCTGCTTTCGCCTGGGAGGGCTGCAGCCTGAGAACTGTTACTGGGCCGTCACGACGAACAGAAACGACAGAGAAGAGTTGACCGCCGTGCTTGATCGTGGAGCCGGTGGCAGGAGCACCGAACGCCGGGACGCCGATTTCCCCAGTTGATCGGCTCAGGATCGGCATTGAGCCAGAAAGTGTGTAGCTGTTGCCCTTGCTGGACATGGTTTCGATGCTGCCGATGATTGGCAGTATGCTGGCCTGGACTACCCCGGCCTTGCCCTGGACGCCTGCAATGTAGAAGGAGCCTGCTTTGCTGTCGAGGGTTGCGCCGCTGTGGACGGGAACGTTAGGCGCGAATGTGACAGTGTTGGAGTCGATCAATCCCTTGAAGGCTTTCTCAGAGCCGTTGATGGTGAAGTTCTGCCCGTTGTTGTGGATCTCTGCCAGGCGTTTCTGCTGGAGTTCTGCGAGTTGGTCGAGTGCGTTGTTGTCGAATATGGACATGGTGATTACTCCTATTGTAGTTTGATGTACCCGGATGTTGCACCCTCCGGGGGCGGGGTCCGGTAACCAGCCGGGGCGGAAGGATCGCCGCGAGGAATTTACAGACCGAGGTCGTGGACCCCGGACGGCATTTTTTCTAAGATGGCCGGTGCTAGCGGGGTTACAGTCACGTCCTCCACCGGCCAGGAGGCGGCACGCCTTGCGAGGGCTGCGGCAAACTTTCCAGCCTGGACTTTATCAGGGCCGGGGACGATGCATTGAACGGATCGCCGGGAATTGTCGCAGTAGATGACTTGGATTGCTACGAGCCAACCGAGGATTGGATTACCCATGGGATGCTCCGTTGACAGCGCTCTTGATGTGTTTGTGACACCGGACAGCGCCGTACGTAACGACGACGGCTGAAATAGGGATAAAGTCATTTAGCAGGCGCTTTTCATCAGCGGTCGGATGTTCTGCTATAACCTGATCGGTTGCGTACCTCGCCAAGGTGAAGATGAAGTCAGAGATGGACGGGAAGTAGTCCGCTTCAGGATCGACAGGATCGTTGATCGACTTCAGGGAGTCGTCCAGAATGTCAGCGTAATTATCAGCCAACGTACACACTGCGTCAGTGACTGACTTTCTGAGTTCGGGACCGTCAGGGCTGTATGAAGTGATGATCTGAGCGAGGGCGGCACTGAAACTGTTTTGATTTAGGCTGGCCTTGATACCGGGGAGTGCTTCGGTGATTGCTGCTGATACTTCGGGTGGTGCAATATGCATCTGGATCTCCTTAGTGTACGGGACCGGCGAGCCGTTCCCGCGCCGCTTCGCGGCATGTGGTTATATTATTGATATTGTTATTCAATGATTGGTGAAGTGGAAAATAAACCCATCTAGTACTCCTACAGATTCCAAAAATCAGAAGGCGACGACCTGGGGAAATGCAATCCGGCGCGCCTCCTGATCGTTGTCAATCAGCGCAAAAAGCTGCTGGAGCCCTTCAGAGTCTCCCCGGTCCTTCAGGCGCTCGAAAGCGCGGCGTGCTCGTGCAACGTCCAGCGATTCAATTTTTATGGAGGTCTTCGGTTCCCTCTTCAGCTTGTGGACTTCGGCCCCATTTAGAAACTCATTCCACCACGGCAGTGTGGAGCGGCGGTCCTTTCGGGGATTGTCCATCTCCAGAAAATCCAGCTTGCCTTTAAGCACGCCGGCCATGTAAGCGGCAGGATCAGCACCGGGAGTAGTCAGAGCCATGAGCAGCGCGGAGGTGTCCTTCCGATTCGTCAGGCGAAGTTCTACCCGGAGGAACGGGTACTCCGCTCCAGCACAGTATTCCCTGTCATAGATGACGGCGTAGTTATCGCTCTTCGGAGAGCCATACATGACCCGTCGAGGCTGCACACTGATTTCGGGAAGCACCTGGACGATCTCCCCGGTGCTGTCCTTCCGGTTGCGGCACAGTTTCGTCCTGACCAACTCCTTAAAAGTCGAGCCAGTGGACAACCGCACGACCTCATCAAACGGAAGTAGGTTGTCGGTGTCGTCTGCACAAATATCGAACCGGCAGACGTTGCCGCCCTGGTTCCGGATGTACTGGCACAGCTTCAGGGTGTCTACCTGGAGCTTACGGAGTGCATCTCCTGGGAGGTCGAAACAGGTTGTCCCGGCATTGGCTGCGAAGCCCTTCCGGTACACGTTGACCAGACCGCCAAGGCTGAAGCAATCAGCGTATCGGTCCCGGCTGTTACCCAGTTTGTCGAAGTTCCGGAAGGGATGGCCGAAGAACTCCCGGCACAGCTCATCAAGTGCGGCATCGTCAAGATCGGTTGGTACGGTAAATTTTAGGTAATCGCAGGTAATACGAGACATGATTTTTCCTATCTGGGAAATAGGCCGGTGAGATTCCGTCCCTCTAATCTTTTATGTACAAACTCAGGAGGTTTTTTTCTCACGCTGGAAAACATTTATTTTCGAGGTCGGAATTATGGAAGATTCAGATAAAGGGAGAGGGGGGCGAGTAAATGGCATAATACAATAATATGAATAATTGAATGTTTTAAAAGTGCAAAAGGTGGTTATGATAACACCTGTTCCCCTGGTATGATCGCGATGTAATGCGGATTAGATTGGGGATTAGTGGGGCGGAAGTATCATCTGTTGCAGGTGCATTTCAGGGTTGAAATGTGGGGCTGTAACTGGTACAGTCAAACCTCAATTTACACCTGTTTCACTGACCACCTGAAACGAGACTTTGAGCTGTTAAATCAATATGTTGGCCTGTTTGTGTATCGGAGTCTCGCCTTCGGCACCAGTTAATTCAAAACCGGCTTATAGCCGGTTTTTTTTTACCCATTTCTGCTGCAAGGCGCTACCAATCATAAAATCGGTGATCAGGTATATTTATGGACATGATTCAATTACCTATCAACGACATCCTTCCCGAACTCCTTTCAACAATTCGTACCCATTCCAACGTCCTTCTTCATGCTCCGCCTGGCGCCGGCAAGACCACGCGTGTTCCTCTGGAACTGCTTGCACTGCTTCCGCCTGACGCCGGTCGTATCGTCATGCTTGAGCCCCGCAGAATTGCCGCCGTGTCCGCTGCACGCTGGATGGCTCGCACTCTGGGCGAAGAGGTTGGTCAAACAGTCGGATACTCGATCCGCTTTGATAGTCGTACCTCTGTCGCCACCCGGATTGAAGTTATCACCGAGGGAATCCTGACCCGTCGAATTCAGAACGATCCGTTGCTGGAGGGGGTGGCGATGGTCATCTTTGACGAGTTTCACGAACGCAGTCTGCATGCCGATCTGGGCTTGGCGCTCTGTCTGGATGTGCAGCAGCAGGTGCGAAATGATCTCAAGATTCTGGTCATGTCGGCGACGCTCGATATTGAGCCGCTGGCAGCAATGCTCGATAATGCGCCAGTCATCATTTCCGCAGGTCGGACATTTCCGGTGGAAGAGATTTATCTCGATGACCAGGGTGCTGCCAGGCTGCCGCAGCGCATGGCGACTGCCATACTCCGGGCACTTAATGAAACCGAAGGGGATATTCTGGCCTTTCTGCCCGGTTCCGGTGAGATCCGCACCTGTGCGGCCAGGCTGGCCGAGTCCGGCCTGTCTGCCCGGAATGTTACGGTTTGTCAATTGTACGGAGATCTGCCGTTTGCCGAACAGCAAAAAGCGATCCAGCCGGGAGCACAGCGTAAGATCGTGTTGGCAACCAGCATTGCCGAGACCAGTTTGACCATTGATGGCGTCAGGGTCGTCATTGACAGCGGGGTTTCACGCCGCATGCAGTTTGACCAAGCCAGAGGAATGAACCGGCTGGTTACACTCCGCGAATCACGCTCTTCGGCAGAACAGCGCAAGGGGCGGGCGGGCAGGCAGGCTCCCGGTGTTTGCTATCGACTCTTTAGTCGCCATTCCCTGAGCGCCATGATCCCCCATACGCCTCCCGAAATACGTGAAACGGACCTGTCGCCGCTGCTGCTGGAGCTGGCCGCCTGGGGCTGTGCGGATCCATCGGCTCTACAATGGCTGGATGCACCACCCCAGGCCGCAATGACAGCGGCCCGCGCCCTGCTGGTTGAACTGGATGCGCTGGACGAAGCCGGCCGCATCACGCCCATGGGGCATGAAATGACGCGACTGCCGCTTCACCCGCGTCTCGGAAGATTGCTGCTTCGCTCGCGGGAACTGCACTGCGATCGGCTTGGCTGCGACATTGCGGCACTGCTTTCCGAACGTGATTTTATCCGCACCTCCCGGGTTGAGCACGCAACCTTGGCCAGTCATTCGGATGTTTTCGACAGGTTGGATGCTTTGCGAAGCTGGCGAGGACGTGGAAAGGTGGATGAACGGCTTGATCTGGCCGCTTTAAAAAATGTTGAACGTGTCGTCAGCCAGCTTGCCAGACATGTGATCAGCCCGCCACTAACGAAGCAGGAGCCGTTTGATGACGATCTGATTTCGCGGCTGCTGTTGGCGGCCTATCCGGATCGGGTTGCCAGGCGACGTGTTGCCGGAGTTGAAGGGTATCTGCTTGCCAACGGGCGCGGCGCCCGGCTTTCGTCCCGCAGCTCGGTGCGAAACGTCGAGTATCTGATCGCAGTTGCACTTGATGGCGGCAGTCAATCGGAGGCGCTGATCCATCTGGCGGCCGAGATTTTCGAGGATATTGTTCGGGAGGAACGTTCCGGCCATATTGTTCGGGAAAACTCCGTCAGCTGGAGCGAACGGGATGGGCGTGCTGTCGCCCTGCGATTGGAGCGACTGGGCGCCATTTCGCTCTCATCGGAAGCATTTGTTCCGGCGGATGAAGAACTCGTTCCGGCTGTGATTGCAGCAGTCCGCAACTCCGGGCTGGCGCTGCTGACAATGGATGAAACCGTGCGACTGCTGCAGGGGAGGGTGGCTTTGTTAAAGAATGCCTTGCCGGAGCGGGAGTGGCCGGATTTTTCCGACGGGGCCTTATTGGCTACGCTGGAAGAGTGGCTGGTACCGCACATCAGCGGAGTACAAAATACAAGGAAGCTGGCTCAGTTGGATGTGAGCGGTTTGTTGCGGCAGCAACTGGATTATCGGCAGCAGCGCGAACTTGATCAGATGGCACCTACCCATCTGGTCGTACCGAGCGGTTCGCGGATTAGGCTGGATTATACAAGTGAAATACCGGTACTGGCGGTGAAGCTGCAGGAACTGTTCGGACTGAAAGACACCCCGACAATTGCCGATGGGCGGGTAATGGTCCTGCTGCACCTGTTGTCGCCGGCCGGAAGGCCGATTCAGGTAACCCGGGATCTGAAGGGCTTCTGGGACGGAGCCTATCAGCAGGTTAAAAAAGAGCTGAAAGGACGTTACCCAAAGCATCCTTGGCCGGATGATCCCTGGAGCGCCCCACCGACCCGGAAGTTAAAACCAAGAGTCTGATTATGAATCAAAGGCAATAGAACGCGGATCAAATCTGATTTGAGCGGAACTACAAGGATAAAAACAAAACAGAAAAGGTTTAAATCGGCGAAGATCCGCTCAATCCGCGTTATCCGCGTTCCATTGCCTTTCGATTTTTAAAGCTGCAAAGAAAACTTCCACTCCCCAACCGATCCCTCGGAGATGACCTTAACTCCCCTGTCCGGGTTGGCCGCCAGATGCCGCAATATAGCGAAAACCGCTTCGGCTTCGTCCGGCATTCCTAGCGCTTCGGCGATCTCAGCGGAGGTCAGGCCGCGCTGTTCCTTATTAAGCAATTCCATGATTGAAGATTGAAGTGAAATTACGGTCCCGGCGGCTTTTTTGCCGGCTTCAACACCCGGCTGGTGGTAGGCGTTGATGTTGATCAGACTGGCGTACAGACCGACGGTGCGTTCAAAGAACGCTATCAGGACTCCAATAGTAAAGGCATCCACCTGCTGTACCGTGATGGTCATGGATTCGCGCCCCTTTTCATACAGAGCGCGCCGGGTGCCTTGAAAAAATCCGAACAGGAAGTCGCCGCTGGTGATCCCCTCCTCAACCTGCATCGATTCGTTGTCACGATCTTTCAAAACCTCGATGAAAGTAACAAAGAAGTTAGCCACTCCCTCGCGCAGCTGCTGTACATAGGCATGCTGGTCAGTGGAGCCTTTGTTGCCATAGACCGTCAGCCCCTGATTAACAATCTGTCCATCGCGATCAAACTCCTTGCCGATCGACTCCATGATCAGTTGCTGCAGATAGCGCGAAAAGAGCAGCAGGCGGTCCTTGTAGGGGAGCATGACCATATCCTTTTCAGCGCGACCGTTTGTGGCGTAGTGCCACATCAGTGCCATCAGCGCCGCCGGATTCTGCATCGTATCCGTCCCGCGGGTAATGATGTCGCATTCCCTGGCTCCCGCCAGGAGTAGCTTGATGTCGAGCCCCTGCAGAGCGGCCGGCAACAAACCCACCGTCGAAGTCACCGACGTCCGGCCACCAACCCAGTCCAACATCGGAAAGCGCTCCAGCCATCCTTCGGCCTGTGCCAGTTTGTCCAGTTGGCTGCCTTCACCGGTCACCGCCACGGCATGCCGGGCAAATTTCAGTCCGGCCCGGCGATAGGCCGCCTGTGCCTCCAGCATGCCGTTGCGGGTCTCCTGGGTGGAGCCGCTCTTGGAGATGACGATCGCCAGGGTGCGGGAAATGTCGCTGCCCAGTTCCGCGAAGAGCCGATCAATACCGTCCGGATCGGTGTTGTCGAGAAAATACGGTTTCAGCATGTCGCCAGCCGATGAAAGCGCATCGGCCACAAACTGTGGTCCCAGAGCCGAGCCGCCGATACCGATCACCAGCAGCCTGGTGAAAGTCTGGCCGTTCTGACCGGTTATGGCGCCGCTGTGGATCTGGCGGCTGAAGTCCGCTACCTGGCCAATGGCCGCCTCGATCTCGCTCCGCAGCTCTTCGGTCGGCGCCAGGGCCGGGTTGCGCAGCCAGTAATGCCCGACCATGCGCCCTTCGTC
>JACMKN010000123.1 GCA_014380135.1 Deltaproteobacteria bacterium | reverse complement strand
ATATTGCCACGCTGTTTCAGGGCCAGTTCCTGACCGATTTCAGGGGAAGCGGTGCAGTCGCTATGAAATTCAGGATTCAGGAGAACGATCTTCACAACTGGACCCCGGCTGTCGCCATGCGCCTGTTTCACTGCACGGGTGACGACATCGTGGCCTTTAAAAATTCGCAGAACGCCTTCAGTAATTTCAGCAGCAACGGCGCCAAACGCTTTGTGCAGCTGGTTGTCCCGCTTGCGGCCGGAAACCATGCCACCTGTGCCGGCCCGGCGGTTCTGGCGGCCAAGAGCTGGTTCGATACATTGAGATAGAGCGATACTCAACTCCCGGCGTTACTCTTGAGGAAATTTTCGAGGTGCCGTTTCCAGACTGCGGCCTTGGTATGCGTACCATGTCCGACGGTTTCAGCGCTCATGGGAATGACCAACGCCTGGCCACGCCTGACGAGCTTGATCTGCTGCTCCAGGATGCCCAGTTCGGGCGGGTTGATCAGGTCGTCGCCGAAATTGATGGCCAAGAGCGGCGCCCGGATCTTCTCCAGTCCGGGACCGGGGTCGTAATCGTGAGAACTCTCCGCAGAATAGAGCAGATCGTTGGCGTCCAGATTTGCCAGCCTGGCAGCGACTTCTCTTGCAAACAGTTCATCCGCCTTTTGTTGGGTAGGTCCCTCCTGATAACGGAGCAGCGGGTTGCTGCCCATCAGGAAGAGGATCTGGGCGGCGATCTTCAGGCAGTGGGGCTGGGTCCGGTAATCACCGTTTTGCCATTCGGGATCGCTGCGGACCGCTTCGCTGATCATCTTGCGCCACATGCGGTTACGACCGGAGATTTGTGTCGGCAGGCAGGCCAGGGGGAGCAGCGCGTCCATGAAATCGGGGTGAATTTCACCCCACAGCCAGGTATGCATACCCCCCATGGAGGTGCCCATCACCAACCGCAGGTGATTTACCTGCAAGCCTTCGGTCAGCAACCGGTACTGGGCCGCGATCATGTCACGGTAGCCGTACCTGGGGAAATGCGCCCGCAGTCCGTCGCTGGGCTTGCTTGATCGGCCATGGCCGAGGTTGTCGGGAATGATGAGATAGAAGCGGCTGGCATCCAAGGGCTGGCCCCGGCCGAACAGTTCTCCGGTGAAAGCTACGTTCATCAGACTCTCGCCGTCGCCTCCGGTACCATGCAGGATCAGCACCGCGTTTCGCACGACCCCCTGGGCGTCGCGCCTGGGTTTGCCGAAGGTGCGGTAATGAATGCGTACCTCCGGCAATGTTTCCCCGGAAGCGAAGTGAAAGTCCTTGATGTGACAGTCACCCGACTTCGGCATATTCCCGCACACGGAACTCGGCCCCCAGCGACTCTGCCAGACGGCGGCAAGCCTCAACATCGGTCCCCGGCACGGTCACGGCGCTGGCTACCACCTGCGGAATATGTTTTTCAGCCTCGCGGATAAAGTCACAAACCCCGGCAAAACCGGCCTCGCCGAAGGGTGTATTGCAGAGACGATCATACTCGGCCGCGTCAGGAGCGTTCAGACTGACCGATATGCTGTCAACCAGCCCCGCCAGTTCCGGCAGGATATTGCGGCCATGCACAAGATTGCCCTGACCGTCCGTGTTGATGCGGACAGTGTAGCCGCGCCGTTTGAGCTGTTCCGCCACCTGCTTGACCAGATCAAGCCGGATCAGTGGTTCGCCGAAACCGCAGAAGACCACTTCATTGATCCCCTGCGGTTGTCCTATGGCCGCCATGACCTCCTCGAAGGAAGGCTCGCCGTCCAGCAGAAGATTGTGCCCCTTGACGGTAAAATCGTCGAACTTTGCGCAGAAACTGCAGCGGTTGGAACAGCGGTTGGTAATGTTCAGATAAAGCGAGTTGCGGATGCGGTAGGCGATCCTGGTGGACTGGTCCCACAGACGGATACCGAACAGGTCGCGTACATTTTTGGTTGTGATGCGGGCGACATCAGCCAGGGTCAAACCCTTCAGCTCGGCGACTTTTTCGGCGGCCATCCGCACGTAGGCCGGTTCATTACGTTTGCCGCGATACGGCACCGGGGTCAGGTAGGGACAGTCGGTTTCCACCAGCATCCGGTCAACGGTCACGGCCCGCACCACATCCCGCAAGGCCTCGTTTGAGGGATAGGTGATCGTTCCGGGTATCGAAACATAGAATCCCATCCCGATCGCCTCGGCCGCCATGGCCGCATCGCCCGAGAAGCAGTGCAGAACGCCCCGCCGCACAGCCTCTTCCCGCAGGATGGCCATGACCCGCTCGTGGGCATCGCGGTCATGGATGATAACCGGCAACTCCAGTTCGGACGCCAGCTGCAGAAAACGGCGAAAAACCACTTCCTGTGTATCCCGGGGAGATCGGTCGCGATAAAAATCGAGACCGATCTCCCCGATGGCAACCACCTTGGGGCTGGCTTGCGCCAGGTCACGGATCACGTCATAGCACTTGTCGGTGACGCGCCCGGCATCGTGGGGATGTACGCCGACCGCGGCGTACAGCTGCGGATATTTTTCGGCCAGTTCGACCGACTCACGACTGGATTCGATGTCGGTGCCTACCACCAGCATGGCCGCCACACCGGCGTCTGCGGCGCGCGCCAGCATCTCGTCGAAATCGCCGGAATAATCGCGATAGTAGATGTGGGAGTGGGAATCGATTAATACCGGTTTTGAATCTTGCATCGGTTACCCTTTCAGCTCTTCCCTGAGGCCTTCCACAACCGCCTTGACTTCGGCAATCATGTCGATCGCCTGTGACGAGGTTTCATATTTCAGGTATTTTTCAAAAAAGGCGATCGCATCAGCGGTGCGATCCTGATCCATGCAGATCCCTCCCAGGGTCAGGTAGGCCATGCCGTAGGCCGGATCGAGACGCACCGCCTCCAGACACTCTTCCTCGGCTTCCTCCAACTCCTCCAGATCGTAATACAACTCACCCAGATTAAAGTGTGCGGCAGGGTCTTCAGGATCTATTTCGACCCCCTTCTCAAAGGCCTTGATCGCTCCTTCAACGTCCCCCAGTCCGTAAAGCGCATCTCCCAAGGCATTCCAGGCGAAGACGCTGACCGGATCCAGTTCCAGCGCCTGTCTAAAAGCTCTAATGGCATCCTCACCCCGTTCTTGGCTGTTGTAGACCAATCCGATGCTGACCAGGGCATCGGCATCCTGCGGATCGATTTCCTGCACCTTTTTGTAGCAGGCGATGGCATCCTTGTGTTTTCCGGCTTCAAAGAGCATATCGCCCAGCGTTGTCAGGGCATCCATATCTTCCGGGGCCAGCTTGAGTCCTTCATGGTAGCGCTCAATGGCTTCATCCAGCTGCCCGTTTTCGGCCAGAGCGTCCCCAAGGAAAAACCAGCTGTCCGGCTCATCCTTGTGATCATTTAAATACCCTCCCAGTACGACGATCGCTTCCTGTATCTGGCCCGAATCGAGCAGGTCGATACCCTTTTTAATAGTTGCATTCATGATTGTGTCGTTCATAACTGATCCCCTGTCGTTGATTGTGAATTGGTTGCAAGATAGCAGACACTCCCTGACATTTCCAGCCTATATCGGTCATCAGTATTTTACATTCCATTAAAAAGCCTCTATACTCCGCCGAAATCCAGTGCAACGGGGCATTTTAGATGAAAGACTCCCAGCAATCCCTCAGTCTGCGTACTCTCGAAGACATCAGTTCTATAATTTTACATTCGCACGACCTGCAGGAAACTCTCGACAACATCGTATCATTGGTAGCCAAACGCATGACCAGTGACGTCTGCTCGATCTATCTACTGGAAAGCGATGGCGAAACCCTGGTGCTGAAGGCGACCAAAGGCTTGTCAAAGGCCTCCGTAAACCGGGTTTCAATGAAGGTGCATGAGGGACTCACCGGTCTGGCGGTTGAAAGCCGCGACATGGTCATGACCGACAACGCCCCGTCACACCCGCGCTACAAGTATTTCAAAGAGGCCAAGGAAGAGAAATTCCTTTCTTTTCTCGGTCTGCCGCTGTTCGAACACAAGGCTCCGATCGGCGCGATTGTCATCCAGACCCGCGAGGCACGCCGCTTCAGCGAGGATGAGATCAGTGCCCTGCGTACGATCACCTTCCAGATCGGCAGCATCATCCACAATGCCCGCCTGCTGGACTCCATTCAGTACAAGGAACAGGAGCGGGCCTGGTTTGAGCAGGAACTCGCCAAGGTCAAAAACGGCTCGGCCGGTAAAGATGCGCCATCCAGGACGGACGGCAAGCTGACCGTCACCTCCCGGATGTTGTCCGGTACGGCTGTGTCGGGAGGTTTCGGCCACGGCAAGGTTTACATACTCGACCGCTTCAACGACAAGGTTGTGAAGCTGGCCAAAGTCGGCAGCAGGGCCGAAGAGCTGGAGAAATTCAACGTCGCTTTGGAAAAGACCAAGATCCAGACCATTTACATGGAAAAAAGGGTCAGCGAAACACTCTCGGCCGATGACGCCGCCATCTTCCACACCCACCTGATGATTCTCGAGGATCGCGGCTTTTCGTCCAAAGTCAGCGACCTGATTGAGCAGGGTCTGGGGGCCTCCCGTTCCGTTCACGATGTGGTTCAGCACTACATCCAGGCCTTTTCCGCCATGGCCGACCCCTACCTGAAAGAACGTTCGGCAGACATGGACGATATCGGACGGCGCATCATTGACGTTATCGTCGGAAACGACACCAGCGACATCGTTTTGAAAGAAAAACGTGTGCTCGTTGCCGAGGAAATTTTCCCGTCTAACCTGGCCATGCTGGACCATGACAAAATTCTGGGTATCGTCACCGAGAAGGGCAATGCCTACTCGCACGCCGCCATCATGGCCAAATCACTAGGAATCCCGGCGGTACTGGGCATCGAAGGGCTGATGTCTGCCGCCAATGTCAAGGATGAAATCATAGTGGATGGCACCTCCGGTCACGTCTATCTGAACCCGGACGCCGCCATAAAGAAGGAATATGTCCGCCTGGAGCAGGACCATGCCGGGCGCATGAAGGAGTTGGAGGGACTGCGCGATCTGCCGGCTGTCACGACCGACGGCGTCACCATCACGCTGAGCGCCAATATCGGCCTGATTTCTGACGTAAAGGTCGCCAACCTGCATGGCGCGGAAGGGGTCGGACTTTACCGCACAGAATTCCCCTACATGGCCCGCTCCGCCTTCCCCAGCCGCGAGGAGCAGGCCCACATCTACCGGAAAATACTGGAAGGATTCCCCGGACAGACCGTCAACATACGCACACTGGATATCGGCGGAGACAAGGGCCTGTCCTACTTTTCCTATCCGCACGAGGACAATCCCTTCCTCGGCTGGCGTTCAATCCGTATATCGCTGGAACGTCAGGATATATTCAAGGAACAGTTGGCCGGAATTCTGCTGGCTTCACAAGCCGGCAACCCCACCATCATGTTTCCACTGATCAGCAGCCTGGACGAGATCCGCCAGATCAGGGAGATTCTGACCCTGGTCAGAAACGAACTGCTGCGCGAGGGGCACGACGTGCGTGGTTACATCCCGTTCGGAATCATGGTCGAGATACCAGCTGCCGTGCAGATCATAGAATTTCTGGTGCGGGAAGTGGATTATGTCAGCATCGGCACCAACGACCTGATCCAGTACACGCTGGCAGCCGACCGTAACAATGCCCGAGTCAAGCAGTATTATGATCCGCACCACCCGGCCATTCTGCATTCGATCAAGCGCGTGGCAGACGCCGCCGCCAAAGCGGGCAAGAAGGCTTCCGTCTGCGGAGAAATGGCTGCCGATCCGCTGAACGCACTGCTGCTGGCCGGCATGGGTATTCGTGAGTTCAGCCTTTCAGCCCCCAGCATCCCGCTCATTAAACAGGCTATTCGCAACCACAGCATCGAAGAGTGCCGCAAACTGGCACACTCCGCCCTGGCCTGCCGCAGCAGTGTCGATATCCGCCGCTGCCTGGCAAAGGCGCGTAAAAAACTGTCCCTGTAAAGCAGGCGGGTTTCCCGCCCCGCTTTACAGCCGCCAACCGATATGATATCCATGCAAATTCTGAGTTCCTATCTATCCACTGCCAAAATCTGCACACATATTTGAGAGGTATCCATATTTTGTACGACGGTCGTCCCACTTTTGCCGAGATCGATCTTGGATCACTTAAACACAATTTCCAGCTGATCCGCTCATCAATACCGCGGCGGACCGAGATTCTGGCGGTAGTAAAAGCCGACGCCTACGGACACGGTTTCATGGATATCAGTCGCGAGCTGGAGAATCTGGGAGTAGACGCTTTCGGAGTAGCCTTCCTGGCGGAAGGCATTCAGCTTCGCAAGAGCGGCATCGACAAGCCGATCCTCCTGTTGGGTGGGGTCTATCCCGGGCAGGAGCGAAAATGCATCGGCTACAACATCTCCACCACCATTTTTTCGCTGGAACAGGCCCGGGCGCTGAATCAGGCGGCGACAGCCGGCAAACTCTTCCGCAAGGCGCAACTTCATCTCAAGGTTGATACCGGCATGGGGCGTCTGGGAGTTCCCTACGCAGATGTCCCCGAGTTTCTTAACGAGCTCAAGAAACTGCCCAAGGTCGCACTGGAGGGGATTTTTTCCCATTTTGCCAGCGCCGATGAACTGGATGAATCCGGCCAATACTTCACCAGATTGCAGGCAGAGCGCTTCAACTGGGCGGTGGCAGAGGCCCGCAAGGCGGGTTTTTCGCCACGTTACATCCACATTGCCAACAGCGCCGCATCTCTGCTTCGGGAGATCCCGGGCTGCAATCTGATCCGTCCCGGAATCACTCTCTACGGCGCACTGCCGTCACCCGACTTCCAGGGCAAACTGAGCATGCAGCCGGTCATGCGTCTCAAGAGCCGGGTGGCCATGCTGAAATGGGTCGAAGCGGGTACCACCATCAGCTATGCCAGACGCTTTACTGCTGGAACAAAAACATTGATCGCCAGTGTTCCGGTTGGATACGCCGACGGTTATCCACGGTCGCTGACGAACAAGGGCGAGGCGTTGATTCGGGGCCGCCGGGCAAAAGTGGCCGGGACGGTCTGCATGGACTGGATCATGCTGGATGTCACAAACATCCCGGATGTTTCGGTCGGCGACGAAGTCGTCCTGATGGGACCCGACGACGGCGGCAATCATATTAATGCCGAAGAATTGGCAAACTGGGCCGGCACGATTCCCTACGAGATTTTTTGCGGCATCAGCAAGCGGGTTCCAAGGGTGTATTTGAAATAACAAAAAAATGGGAGCGTCAGCACAATGATAAAACTTACCCAGCTGGTAAAAGCCGCCGGTTGAGCCGCGAAACTGGGTCCTGGCGGCCTGGCGAAGGCCCTGGACGGGCTTTTCACATACAATGACACCAACCTGCTGGTAGGACCGGAGACGAGCGACGATGCCGGGGTCTACCGGATTTCGCCGGAGTGCGCCCTGGTAGAGACGGCCGACATCATCACCCCTCTGGTTGATGATCCGTACACCTTTGGCCGGATCGCCGCCGCCAATGCGATTTCCGACGTCTATGCCATGGGCGGCCGGCCGGTCACAGCCATGAATCTGGTCTTTTTCCCGGCCTGTTCCCTGCCTGGGGAGGTATTGCGCGAGATAATGGCCGGTGGGCAGAGCGTCCTGCAGCAAGCGGGTGTCAGCCTGGTGGGCGGGCACACGGTTGAGGATGACGAGTTGAAATACGGACTATCCGTGACCGGTCTGGTTGCTCCCGACCGTATTATCCGTAACTCCACGGCGCGACCGGGCGATGAACTGATCCTGACCAAGCCGCTCGGCAGCGGCATCATCTCCACCGCCATCAAGGGTGAGCTGGCCGCGCCTGAAGCCGTGCAAGAAGCTGTGCAGTGGATGACAACCCTCAACCGGGAGGCGGCGCAGTTGATGAGTGAGTGCCACGCCAGCGCCGCGACCGACGTGACCGGCTTCGGCCTGATCGGCCATGCCTGCGAGATGGCGCGTGGCGCCGGAGTCACGATCAAACTGGAGATTGCATCGATTCCGCTGATGAGCGTGGTCGCTGAACTGGTGGCCGACGGGATGGTTCCGGCTGGCTGTTACCGCAATCGCGACCACTACCAGCCGTTCGTACACAACTCCGCTCTTTCCAGTAAAGAGGCATTTCTGCCGCTGTTCGACCCGCAAACCTCCGGCGGCCTGCTGATCGCACTCGCCCCCGGGGATGCCGGGCGCTTTATTTCCGAAGCAACCAGTCGGGGTATCTACACCCGCCGAATCGGTTCGGTTCTGCCGTCACAATCATATCTGATAGAGATTGCCTGAAATGCCAAAATTAGCTCTCGCCATTGATCTGGGAACCACCACTCTGGCCGCCTCGCTGGTCGATGACAGCACCGGACAGCGCCTTGCGATGACCGGCGCCATGAACCCGCAGCGGCGCTTCGGTGCCGATGTGATATCGCGCCTGGACGCCGCCGTCAACTCCGAGGCGATACAGCGGGAGATGACGTCCCTGATCCGCGCCGAACTTCTGCGCATGGCCCACGAACTCTGCCGGCAGACCGGTATTGCCTGGCGTGATGTCCGTCAGGCGGCCATTGCCGGCAATCCGACCATGCAGCACCTTCTTTTGGGACTGCCGCTGAAATCACTGGCATTCCCGCCTTACCGCCCGCTCCGCACAACCGGCACAGTGCTGAAGGCGGTCGATCTGGAGTGGGACGGCAACGCAGACATCTATGTTTTCCCGATGCCGGGCGGCTTTGTGGGGGGCGACACGGTGGCATTCATCCATGGTGCCGAGCCGGACGATTCCACGCTCTGCCTGGACATGGGCACCAATGGAGAGCTGGCCCTGATCTCCGGCGACAAGATCTGGGCGACCTCGGCCGCCGCCGGACCGGCTTTCGAGGGAGGCAACCTTTCCTGCGGCATGGTGGCCCTGCCGGGGGCGATCAACTCGGTGCGGGTGGATGGTGACCGGCTCAGACTGCAGGTTATCGGTAACGGCCAACCGCTTGGCATTTGCGGTTCGGCGGCCATCGAAGCGATCGCCGAACTGCTTCGTTGCGGAATTATTGAATCAAACGGCAGATTGCGCGATGCCAGCCAAATTTCATCCAATCTGGCGTCACGCATAATCAGTCATAATGGAGCCAACGCCTTTGCACTTCACCGCGATGCGCAGCGACATATTTTAATCACACAGGACGACATTCGTCAGGTGCAACTGGCCAAGAGCGCCATCCGGGCCGGAATTGAGGTTCTTGCCGAAAGATCGCGTATACAGTGCCGTGCCTTGAAAAATGTGATTTTGACCGGCTCGTTCGGCGCAGTTTTGCGGGCCGATTGGCTTAAAACGATTGGAGTTTTTGACGAAAGCATGATACATATCACCCGCTTTACACCCGAAGGGGCGCTGGCCGGCACTGAAATGGCCCTGGCGCGGGACGACAACTTCAGCACTGTCGAAGAACTCGCTCAACGTTTCCGGGTCGTACCGCTCTCGGGAACCCCGGTTTTTGAGACTAAATTCATTCAGAACATTGACTTCCCACATTCCTGATCTGCTCAATTTTAAAATATAACGTTCAACAACAGCTTAAGGAGTTTCAGCAATGGCAAAGATCACCAGGGCGCTGATCAGCGTTTCCGACAAAAGGGGCATCATCGAATTCTCCAAAGTACTGGCCAGACATGGCGTGGAGATACTCTCCACCGGCGGAACAGCCAAGCTGTTGCGTGAGGCTGGACTGACCGTCAAGGATGTCTCTGAATTCACCGGTTTTCCGGAGATGCTGGACGGCCGGGTCAAGACCCTGCACCCCAAGGTGCACGGCGGCCTGCTGGGCATGCGCTCAAACCCGGAGCATGTAGCCAAGATGAAGGAGCACGGCATCGAGAACATCGATATGGTGGTGGTCAACCTGTATCCATTCGAAGCCACGGTAGCCAAGGAAGGTTGTCACCTGGAGGACGCCATCGAGAACATCGACATCGGCGGCCCCACCATGCTCCGTTCCGCGGCCAAAAATTATCCGGACGTGACCGTGCTGGTGGACTCAGCCGACTATGTATCGATTGTGGACGAGATGCGGGACAATGACGGCGCTGTGTCGGCAAAGACCAACTTCGGCCTGGCCGTTAAGGTTTTTCAGCACACGGCCGCCTATGATGGGGCTATCTCCAATTATCTGGGATCACGACTGACCGACGAGATTCAGGAGTATCCGCCCACGTATACCATGCAAGTCAAGAAGGTTCAGGATCTGCGCTATGGTGAAAATCCGCACCAGACAGCCGCCTTCTATGTGGAAAGCGACATCTCGGAACCCTGTGTTTCCAATGCCCTGCAGTTTCAAGGCAAAGAACTCTCCTTCAACAACATCATTGATCTGGATGCCGCCATCGAAACCGTGAAAGAATTCGAGCAGAGCGCAGCCGTCATCATCAAACATACCAATCCCTGCGGAGTCGCATTGGCGGATTCGCCATTGACCGCCTACCTCAAGGCGCGCGAATGCGACCCGGTATCGGCCTTTGGCGGCATCGTCGGCTTCAACCGCACGGTAGATGCCGACACAGCCAGAGAGTTGACGTCCACCTTCCTGGAGGCGGTCATCGCTCCCGGTTACACCGACGAGGCACTGGACATCTTTACCGCCAAGAAAAACGTGCGGGTCATGCAGGTACCGCTGCTGGACAGCTATACACCCAAAGGTTATGACCTGAAACGTGTCACCGGCGGACTCATGATCCAGAGCAGAGACCTGGGCATGATCAATGCCGTCGACTGCCGGGTTGTCACCGAACGCTCACCCTCGCCTTCCGAATACGAGGCGCTTGATTTCGCATGGCGCGTCTGTAAGCATGTCAAATCCAACGCGATCGTCTTCAGCAACCGTGACCAGACCGTCGGCATCGGCGCCGGACAGATGTCGCGCGTTGATTCATCCAAGATCGCGATACAGAAAGCACTGCTGCCGACCCACGGCACGGTGCTGGCCTCGGATGCCTTCTTCCCGTTCCGCGACGGTGTCGATGCCGCCGCCGAAGCGGGTGTCACAGCCATCATCCAACCGGGCGGCAGTGTCCGCGACGAAGAGGTCATTAAAGCTGCCAACGAGCAAGGCATTGCGATGATCTTTACCAACGTTCGCCACTTCCGGCACTAAACAAGACTGACAGGAACCAAACCATGAAAATACTCGTAATCGGCGGCGGCGGCCGTGAACATGCCCTGGTATGGAAGATTGCCCAGTCTCCGCTGACTGACAAGCTGTACTGCGCCCCCGGCAATCCAGGAACGGCAACGCTGGCCGAAAATATAGCCATCCGCGTGGATGAGCTTGACAAGCTGCTGGAGTTTGCCCGGTCCAACTCCATCGACCTGACAGTGGTCGGCCCCGAACAGCCTCTGTCGCTCGGGATAGTCGATCTGTTTGAAGCAAATGGATTGAAGATTTTCGGTCCATCCAGAGACGCCGCCTATATCGAGGGGAGCAAGGCCTTTTCCAAAGATCTGATGCGCAAATACAACCTGCCGACCGCCGCCTACGGCGTCTTTACCGATCTGTCCGAGGCGGAAGCCTTTGTTGCACGTAGCGGAGCTCCCATCGTCGTCAAGGCTGACGGCCTGGCGGCCGGCAAGGGGGTCATCATCGCCCAGACCAAGGATGAGGCGTTGGATGCAGTTCGTGACATGCTCAGCGGCAACGCCTTTGGGGCGGCTGGATCACGGGTTGTCATAGAAGAGTTTCTGACCGGCGAAGAGGCTTCGTTCCTGGTCATCACTGACGGCAAAAACATCATACCGCTGGCAAGTGCTCAGGATCACAAAGCAGTTTTTGACGGTGACCTGGGACCCAACACCGGCGGCATGGGTGCCTACTCCCCCGCTCCGGTTGTGACTGCCGATATTCATGATAAAGCAATGCAGCAGGTGCTGCGTCCGGCTATCGACGGCATGGCCGCCGAAGGTCGCCCCTACCGCGGAATTCTGTACGCCGGTTTGATGGTCAAGGACGGCGAGCTGAAGACGCTTGAGTTCAATGCCCGCTTCGGAGATCCGGAATGTCAGCCTCTGCTGATGCGGATGAAGTCTGACATCGTACCGGTTCTGCTGGCGGTGGCCAACGGCGACCTGACCGGTTTGGATATCGAGTGGCATGACAAGGCGGCTGTCTGTGTCGTCATGGCTGCGGCGGGGTATCCGGGCGACTACCGCAAGGGCGATGCGATTGACGGTCTGGATCAGGCTGACAAACTGGATGACGTATATGTATTTCACGCCGGCACAGCAATAAAGGACGGCAAATGCGTCACAAACGGCGGACGGGTTCTGGGAGTGACGGCCTTGGGAAATACGGTTAAAGAGGCAATTGACGAAGCCTACCGGGGGGTCGCCTGCATCTCCTGGCCAGGCGTCCAGTACCGTAGCGACATTGGCCGCAAAGCGCTGAATAGATTTTGAAGTTTTATTTAATTAATTTTTACGGGAACAATCAATGAAAACAGAACCAAAGGTACTGCTTGTGATGGGAAGTGACTCAGATCTGCCTGTCATGCAGGAAGCGGCCGACGTTCTTTCCAAATTCGGAATTGCACACGAAATGAGAATTTCATCGGCACACCGCTCACCAACACGCACACTGGCGCTTGCATCGGAAGCGGCCAGTCGCGGCGTAAAGGTCATTATTGCCGGTGCCGGTATGGCAGCTCATCTGGCTGGAGTCGTAGCCGCCAAGACCATCTTGCCGGTAATCGGCGTACCAATGCCGGGCGGCGCACTCAACGGTGTTGACGCACTGTACTCCACCGTCCAGATGCCGGCCGGAATTCCGGTTGCAACGATGGCAATCGGCAAGGCCGGCGCCAAAAATGCCGGTTTGTTCGCCGTACAGATACTGGCACTCGCGGATGAGGAACTTTCCCGGGCTCTTCAAGAATATCGTGTTGAGATGGACAACGAGGTGGAACGTAAGGACAGGGAACTGCAGAAAAGATAATTTGAAAGGTCAAACCGTTCTGAACACACGTTTGAGAGTAATTTTGTGCTGCATATCCGCACCTTCCCGATATTCAGCTACCGCCACAAGCTCCTGATCGCGGGACAATCTGATAAGTACCGAGCTTGTCCCGATCTGCGATGCATCAAATTCAACCTCACTCCACTCCGGAGACCTGCCATGCAGAACCTTTGCCAGCCCGGCCTCATTCAGCGGTAAATCAGGCAAATGTCCCAGAGCCGCATGGGGTGTAACAAAATAATCTGTAGGGCACCCCTCTTTAAAGACACTTTCCAGCGTCTCCAACGAAATCGAACTCTGCAGAAGAAACGGTCCACTGGCAGTTCTGCGCAACTCCTTCAGGCAGGCGCCGCACCCCAGCAGGGCACCGATGTCGTCGGCCAGTGTACGGATGTAAGTGCCTCTTGAGCATGTTACCCGGAATGAAACGAATGGCGAAGTAAATGAAAGCAGATCCAGGGAATGGATTTCAACCTGACGCGCGGCCCGCTCGACTTGCTGGCCTTGCCGAGCAAGTTTATAAAGCGGTTGACCTCCCTGCTTGATGGCAGAGTACATGGGAGGGATCTGGCTGATGTTTCCGGTGAATTGTGCAAAAGCATTCAGCAGCAGTTCCCGGCTGACTGACGAACAATCCAGCTCGGATATTACCTTGCCGGTCATATCAAGGGTATCGGTAGCGACTCCAAGCTGCATCAGCGCCTCGTAGCACTTGACACCCTCATCAAGAAACGGGATCGCTTTGGTACCATCATTAACCGCGATCGGCAGAACACCGGTCGCAAAAGGATCAAGGGTTCCGGTATGACCTACCCTGCGAGTGCCGGCTATCCGTCGAACCCGACTAACTACATCATGGGAGGTGATACCGGCCGGCTTGTCGATGATAACAAAACCGTTTATCAAAGATTCGCTTCCACAATTTTGTAAACCGCGGCCTTCACTTCTTCAAGCGTTCCATCCACCGTACAGCCGGCCGCATTGTGGTGGCCACCGCCACCCATGGCTGCGGAAAAGGCCGCCACATTAACCTTGCCCTTTGATCTGAATCCAATCTTGAATTTCCGCTCTTCCAGCTGGCGGAAAAAAATCGCAACTTCTACACCACGAATGGAACGAGGGTAATTGACAAAGCCGTCCGTTAATTCAGCGCCGGCATTGGTAGCAGAATACATATCCAGTGTCACAGTGACCGATGCGGCCAGTCCGCCTTTAATCATCTCAAGAGTGGGCAGACAACAACCCAGAAGCTCCAGACGTTTCTTCGGCTGGTTTTCGTACAACTGCTCGGCAACATCCCAGGCGTTAACACCGCGCTCAATCATCTCGCCTGCAATCGTAAAGGCCTCGCGATTGGCATTGGAATAACGGAACGAACCGGTATCGGTGATTATCGCAACATACAGGCAGATAGCTGTCTCCAGATCGAATGAATAACCAAAAGCACTGGCGATCCGATAAACGAGCACGCCGGTGGCCGCAGCCTTGGAATCAATCAGATTATGTGCGCCGAAGTTTTCACAGGAGAGGTGGTGATCGAGATTAATCAGCATTCCGAATTGCTTGAAGTTGCAGAATTCTGCTCCGGCACGACGCAATTCGCCGATATCCAGCACAAAAGCGACGTCGAATGAACGTTCGGGAATATGTGGCAGAACAGAGTCGCAACCGGGTAGAAAGGCGTACAGCTCAGGAACGTTATCTCTGAAGTGAACCGTTACATCCTTGCCGATTTTGCGAAGAAATGACGCCAGCGCCAGGGTCGATCCGACAGCATCGCCGTCCGGCCCTTCGTGGCTGGTCAAAAGAAAGGAAGAGTTGCTGCGGATGACCTCAATGATCTTCTGAATTGTTTCCGTCATGCTCTGTATGTATCTCCTTGAGCAGAGATTCTATTCGCCTGCCATAATCCAGTGAATTGTCGTATTTGAATATAAGCTCGGGTGTATGCCGAATGGTGAGATGTTTGCCGATTTCGCGCCGGATATAGCCTTTGGCGCTGTTGAGTCCGGCCTCGGTATCCTTTTTTGCATTTTCTTCACCGATGACACTGAAAAATATTTTCGCCAGGCTCAGATCGTCGGTAACCTCTACACCGGTAATGGTTGTGAAGCCGATCCGGGGATCGTTGAGACCTCGGGATAGTATCGTGCAAATCAACTCATGGATGGTCTCGGCGACCTTATCGGAACGTTTGTGCATAATAAGTCCAGGTTGAGGTAAAGGAAGGGTAAAGGTAAAATCAATAAATTAACTTTACCTTTATCTTGTCTTTTCTGCCTCTATAATTTGGTGGCGATTTTTTCCATCTCGAAAGCTTCGATGATGTCATTAAGCTTGATATCGTGGTAATTTTCAAGGCCGATACCGCATTCATAGCCGGTTGCAACTTCCTTAACATCATCCTTGAAACGTCTCAATGACGACATCTTGCCTTGATAGATGACTACATTGTCACGCAACAGGCGTACCTGTGCGTTACGTAGCATCTTGCCGTCCTGAACGTAACAGCCGGCAACATTACCGAGCTTTGGTACCGAGAAGAGCTCTCGAACTTCGACCCGACCCAGGAATTTTTCCTTGTAAGTCGGCTCAAGCAGGCCTTCCATCGCCTTTTTAACATCCTCGACAGCATCATAGATAATGCTGTAAAGACGGATATCAACCCCTTCCCTTTCGGCATGAGTTGCGGCTTTGACTTCGGGACGGACGTTGAAGCCGATCACAATCGCGTTGGATGCCGCCGCCAGATTGATATCAGTTTCGGTTACCGCACCGACAGCCGAATGGATCACGTTGAGACGAACCGCATCGGTGGAAAGTTTACGTAGCGACTCTGCCACCGCTTCGACCGACCCCTGCACGTCGGCCTTGACGATGACGTTAAGGTCCTTGACTTCGCCGCTCTGAATGCGCTTGTAGAGGTCTTCCAGCGAAAGCTTGGTATGCTTTGAAAATATGACCTCACGTTGCTTGATCTGACGCAGCGTGGCGATTTCTTTGGCCTGTTTCTCATCCTTCATCGAGACAAAGACATCACCGGCATCAGGTACACCGGAGAGTCCGACCAGTTCGACCGGCATTGACGGACCGGCTTCAAGCACCTTTTCACCGCGATCGTTCTGCATGGCCCGGACACGGCCTGAGTGTATACCTACCACGCAGTAATCACCGGCCTTGAGGGTTCCTTCCTGGACCAGCACCGTTGCAACCGGTCCGCGCCCTTTATCAAGCTTGCCTTCAACAATGGTACCCTTTGCCTGCTTGTTGGGGTTGGCGGTAAGTTCCATCAGATCGGCCTGCAGCAGAACCATCTCCAGCAGCGCTTCCAGGTTGAGGCGTTTCTTGGCGGATACTTCCACCATCGTTACATCACCGCCCCATTCTGAGCAGACCAGTCCCTGTTCGGTCAGTTCCTGCTTGACCCGCTCAGGTTTGGAGTCCGGCTTGTCGATCTTGTTTATTGCGACAATAATCGGAACACCGGCGGCTTTGGAATGGTTGATGGCTTCACGGGTCTGGGGCATGACACCATCGTCGGCAGCCACAACCAGGATAACGATATCGGTTACTTTTGCTCCACGGGCACGCATCGCGGTAAAAGCTTCATGACCGGGTGTATCCAGAAAGGTTATCTTGCGGCCATTCAACTCCACATCGTAAGCTCCGATGTGCTGGGTAATGCCGCCGGCCTCTCCGGCGATAACGTTGGCTTCGCGAATAGCATCGAGCAGTGAGGTTTTACCATGGTCGACGTGACCCATGATCGTTACGACCGGTGGACGCTTGACAAGGGTCTCTGGTGCATCTGGAATGGACTCAAGAATTTCGTCAAGATCGACCGCTACGTTTTCGACCTCATATTCATATTCTGACGCCAGGATAACAGCCGTGTCAAAATCCAGAGGATGATTGATCGTAACCATCATGCCCATTTTCATAAGCGATTTGATCAGATCATTGGCCTTGATACCCAGCCTTTTGGCAAGCTCACCGACCGTGATGCTCTCTGAAATCTTGATAATGCGCTTGATGGCCTTAGGAACAGTAATCTCAGTTTTCTTTGTATCAGGAGCACGCTCTTTGCCGCCCCTTTTCTTCGAGCCTTTGTATACCGGATCAAAAGTACGTTCGCGTTTTTCAAGAATTTCATTTTTACGCGGCTGTTCCTTTTTCTTGGGTGGAGCGCCTTTTTTAGCACCCTTGCCTGCATCACCATAACCTGGGCCGTCTTTTTTGACGCCACGACGGTTGTCACCGCCCGGAGGTGCGGCAGGTGCAAGCTGAACCTGTTTCATTCGGGATCTGTCGAGCTCTGTTGCAGGGACCGATGGTGTGGGAGATGCCGGCCTTCTCTGTTCATACGCACCAGCCGGTTTTCTCTGATCAGCAGCGGGAGCCGGCCTTCTTTGAGTCGTATCGGAAGCTGGTCTGGGAGGAGCGGTTCGCTGTTGAACAGGAGATTCCTTGGTAACAACGCGCGTTGGTCGATTGGTAACACCTGGTATTTCGATCATGCCAAGGATTCTGGCCTGATTCGGGCCGGCCCTCATAGGTTCAGGAGCCGCAACAGGCTTGGCAACAGCTACAGGCTCAACATGCTCAACCGCTTCTGCCTTAATTGTTACATCTGAAACCTGACCTGTCTCAGCAGCCACCACAAGCGTCGCAAGCGGAGCTGTAACAGTGGCCGGGGTTGGCACAACAGCAATAAGCTCGGGCGCAGCAACGTCCGGGACAACATCATCGATCTGCTCCGAAACCGGGACAATTTTTGCCCGACGACGAATAATATTGGAGGCCACCCTGACCTCGTCAGTTCCGTTTTCCCTGGGCTGAGGCGTTGTCAACCTTGCGAATAGATCCTCATCAACCTGCGATGTAGCCGTTTTTGCGTCAACACCGATTTCTTTTAGTTTGGCGATGGCCTCCTTGGGTTCCACACCCAGTTTTTTAGCCAAAGTACCCACACTGATCTTACTCATGTTCTTTATACCTCCCCCAGGAAGTTTCTATATCTGTCGATAGCTTTAAGCAGTTGAGCAACAAATCCGCCGTGCTTTACGGCGATGGCGCTTCTGGGCGCCTTGCCCAAAATTGCTCCAAAATCATCTTTTGTCATTATTGTACGGTTTGGCACATGGTTCACATCAGCAAGAAAAACAATTTTTGCACCAATAGGCTCCGAGATGTCAGTCGCAAGCAGCACGAGACCCGGTTTAGCCTTACCTCGGAGTGCATCACTTACCATCGAACCACCGCCAGTTACGTTGCCGGCCTTGTTCGCCAGCCCAATCAAACCAATGATGCGATCGTGAAGCTGCTGACGGACATGTTCCACAAGAGCTTCGGCCGACATCACTGAAACGTCCTGCTTGTAGGAGCGCTTGAACTGATTCTGTGTAATGGCCTTAGTAAGACAGGAGCTGCTCAGACAGGTATAAGCACCACGGCCGGGCAGCCTTGAATCCAGATCAGGCAATACTTCTATTTCGGGAGACAGAACGAAGCGAATCAAAAGATCCTTGTTCCTGGCAGTCCTGCAACCAAGACAACTGCGTTGCGGCTGCTCTGCGTTCCCATGACGGGCCATGAAAGCTATTATTCCGCCAGCTCTTCTGTGATTGAAGCGGCCGCTTCAGTTTCAGTTTCCTGAACCGGCACTTCATCAGCGTCGGTAGCATCGTACGAAGCGAATTCCTGCAGTTCTGCCTCGGCAACCTTCGATTCACTCTTGATATCTATACGGCAACCGGTAAGACGGGCCGCCAGACTGACATTCTGGCCACGCTTGCCGATTGCCAGTGAAAGCTGGTCGTCCGGAACGATAATTTCAAGAACGCGCTTCTCCTCGTCCACAAAGACCTTTGAAACCTGTGCCGGTGACAGCGAGTTACAGGCAAATCGTGCTATATCTTCAGACCAGGGAATGATGTCGATCTTTTCGCCGCGCAGTTCCGAAACCACATTCTGAACGCGGGCTCCACGCATGCCGACACAGGCACCGACAGGATCCACATCCCGATCATTGGATGATACGGCAATTTTGGCGCGGCTGCCCGGATCACGGACAATAGCGTTAATTTCCACTATTCCTTCCGCAATTTCAGGCACTTCAGCCTCAAACAACTTGGCAAGCATACTGGGGTGTGTACGGGACAGCATGATCTGTGGACCTTTGGTCGTCATGCGTATTTCGGTGATTATCGCGCGAATACGGTCACCGGGACGATAGACTTCTCTTGGCATCTGCTCCTTGGCAGGCAGCACAGCCTCGGCTCGCCCCAGATCGATCAACAACTCGCCCTTTTCAAAACGGCGCACCATTCCGGTAATAACTTCCCAGATGCGATCATTGTATTCATTGTAGATCGTTTCCCGCTCGGCATCGCGGACCTTCTGTATGATGACCTGCTTGGCGGTCTGCGCCGCAATTCGACTGAACCCGCTTGATTCCAGTTTTTCACCCAAAGAATCGCCAACCTCGGCTTCCGGATCGATCTCGTGTGCCTCATCAAGACAGATTTCCTTGTAAGAGTCCTGTACGTCTTCAACAACTGTAACAAACTCGAACAACTCAACCTCGCCGGACTCGTGGTTATAGTGGGCTTCCAGTTCGCGGGTGTTGCGATATTTTTTATTTGCCGCAGTCAAGACGGCCTGTTCCATTGCCTCCAGCACCACTTGACGATCAATACCCTTCTCTTTGACGAGTTGTTCGATGGCGTGCTTGAGATTTATAGTCGTATCCACAGTTACTTCTCCTTGCAGGCGTATATGGTTAATTCAGTTCAGAGTTCGAATTCCAGATTTGCTTTGGCAATCCGCTCCAAGGGAATGGAAGCGGTCTGTCCCTCTGTCAGTGTCATCTTGACGACACCGTCAATGAGTCCGTCAAGCTTTCCTATAAAAGTCTTACGTTTGTTACCCTTATCATCAGGCAACGGTTCATAGGTACGCACCTTGATCAGACGGCCGGCAAAACGCTCATAATCGGATTGTTTTTTAAGAGGACGATCCAGTCCGGGAGAGGAAACTTCCAGAGTATAATTGCATGCGATCACATCTTCAACATCCAGAATCAGGGAAACTTCACGACTGACATCGGCACAGTCATCAAGATTTATACCGCCGTCTTTGTCAATAAACAGACGAAGAACAGCATCCGGCCCTACCCGCCCAAATTCGATGTCGATCAGTTCGATGCCCATCGATTCCAGGATCGGCAGAGCAATGCCGCGCACAACAGTACAGGTATCTTCCTTAGGTGCAGCCATTCCAAACCCCATGAAACAAAAAAAGTGAGCCTTTGAGAGCTCACTTTCGAGTGAACATAAATTTTGTCTTTTCTACCATGCTACGTCCTGAAATGCAAGCATATTTTCGAAGCCTGTTTTGTTATTTTATGCAGACCCTGCGCACTTCATGGATATCGGTCAACCCCTGAAAGACCTTGAGAATGCCGTCCTGCTTGAGGGTTGTCATTCCGTCGGCGGAGGCCAGTTCACGAACGCTATCGGTATCCGCACGACGTTTGATCAGGCCCTTCATTTTTGAAGTGCACTCCAACACCTCGTGGATACCAAGTCGACCGCGATAGCCCGTATGCCCGCAACGGTCACAACCCACGGCACGGGACAAGATGACAGTATCGATCGTCAGTCCCGTACCTACGAAACTGGAACGGCCGTATTCTTCAGCCAGGTCATTAAACTCGGTCTCAGTCGCAATGTAACTTTCCTTGCAATCCTTGCAGAGTCGCCGGCAAAGTCGCTGAGCAAGCACACACAGCAATGAGTCGGAGAAGCTGAATGGATCAAGCCCCATATCCAGAAGTCGGGTCACCGTTTCAGGAGCAGAATTGGTATGCAGTGTCGAAAAAACCAGATGACCAGTCAAAGAGGCTTCAACAGCCGTACTGGCGGTTTCTTCGTCGCGCATTTCTCCAACCATGATCACATCCGGATCAAGTCGCAGAAAAGAGCGCAGTGCCACAGCGAAGGTAAACCCGATCCGCGGATTGACCTGGACCTGACGGAGACCGGCCTGGGTAATTTCAACCGGATCCTCGGCAGTCCATATTTTACGATTTGTCTGATTGATCTGGGCCAGACCAGAATGAAGTGTCGTTGTCTTGCCGGAACCGGTTGGCCCCACCACCAGGATCAGTCCATAGGGAGTATTCAGGGCCGCCTGAAAAACTCGCAAGTTACGCTCCGTAAGTCCAAGATCACTGAAACCGATCGGATCACCACTGGCAAGGATACGGATAACAACATCCTCCAGGCCCCCGACGGTAGGCATGGTTGCTACACGAAGTTCAATATCTAGTGGGCCGAATTTTTTAAAATCAATCTTGCCATCCTGCGGTTTTCGCCGTTCAGCGATATCCAGATCAGCCATGATCTTGATTCGTGAAGGAATCGCAAACTTGTACTTGTAGGGAATCTTCTGGTAAACCGAGCACTGACCGTCAACACGAGTACGGACGACTACATCCTTTTTCCCTTGATACGGCTCAATATGAATATCCGAGGCCTTGTTCATGTAGGCGTCATAAACGATCTTGTTGACCAGTTTGACAATGACGCTGTCTTTTTCAGTAACTTTTTTAGTTTCTTCTTCAATATCCGGTTCATCCCCAACCGAGGACTTGCTCAGCAGTTCTTTAATACTGTCCGGATCAATATCAAGAGCCATCTCGTCAATGGCACTCACTGAGCCGGAACTGTCAATATTGTAAAGTCGCTTGAGGCAGTTGGATATACTTGTTTCAGTTGCTATTGCAGATATGATCCTGAGCCGGATACTGTCTTCCAGCTCACGAATATCATGAGCCTTGAGAGGATGTTCCATGGCCAGCGTAATTGTGTTTCCGATTTTTGAAATGGGGGCAATGCGTTGCTTCTGGGCATATACGGAGCTGATGTAGCGGGAAAGAGACAGATCAAGATCGGTGGCATTGATCTGTATATACGGCATATCATACTGTGTCGCAACGGCTTTGGCAAAAATTTCCTCGTCAACATAGCGTAGCTTCAGCAATGCCTTTTCAAGGGAGATACCATTTTGCCTGGATACTTCACGTGCATGAGAGATTTTCTGTTTATCAATCAGTCCGCCAACAAGCAGGATATCAACCAGCTGCAGACGTTTGTTTTTGTGATCGAGGACAAAACTGAGGTCGCTCTCCTTTATGAAACCAAGCTTGCACAACAACTGACCAATCGGCTGATCGGGAAAGACCTTTTGCAGTTCAAGGGCTTCAAGCAACTGGTCTTTCGTTATTAGCTGCTGCTCTATCAGCAACTCCCCTACTTTTTTAACAATCATATACTGCGCACTCCCTGTGCAAGCTGAAAACGCTCGTCCTTCCGCAAGGCACGAGCGTTATAGCAGAAATATAATAATAGTAAGACCGTTTCACCGACCGTTAATATGATACCCATTCTCCGTCAACAAATCGCCAATGATGCGGTCCATGGCGAGATCAGTCAGAAAGAGACTTCCACCAGGAAGGGATGAATCATCAAGCTTGAAACCCGACATCTGCAGGGAATAGGCACCGGAATCATCCTGCAGAAGATTATGCCGGGCAAAATAGCCATGTAGCTTCATACGGGAAATCATCTTTTCCGATACCTTGCGGAAATCATCCTGTGCTTCAAGAATAATTACCCGGTAACCCTTGGTTTCCAAAATTCTGAACAGAGTATAATTGATCGGATCCCCGTCAAAACGTGTAACTACATAGCGCTGCCCGCTACGCTCAAAATAGCGCTCGGCCTTGACAGCAAGGGAAATGCCGTTGTTGTCAGCCGCAAAGACATCCAGACTGCGATCACGATCCGGAGAAACTGAAAGTGCAGAAAGAATCGCATCCACCATTTCGGACTGGTTTTTAGCTGCAACAAGATAAAGGGGACGAGAATCACCGGCCACAGACTTTTTCAGAGATGCAAACGGCTCATACAGCGAAAATCCTTCTTTTTTGAGAAAATCGTTCAATGCCGGAGGCACGGCGATCCGGCCGCTGTTCATTAATACTACGTCCTGTTTGATGAGGCTTTCCGGCGTCTTTTCGACCTTGAAATCCGCATGAACGGTCAATCTGGGATCAGAACCGAAGTCCATGCTGAAGTTTTCCTCAACCGAGTAAAAACCGGCGGATTTGAGCATGGATGACATGAATCGTTTCGTACCGGCAGGGGTATCGGACACGATACGTACGGTTGGATCCTTTTCTTCAATCAGAGATTTAACCAGTGGCGGAATACTGCCGTTCTGATCAATCAGAATACGAGCTCCATCCATAGTCGAAAAAGTCGGATAACGTTGCGGATCTATGGTCAGGGAAAAGGTTGAAGTTTGCAATACAAGCGGCTTCTGCAGATCAGCCTTGACCGGAACGACCTTATCCCAAGTTTCACGGACTCTGCCCAGAACGTCCTGTGCAGAGAGCGGGTAAACGGGAGATTCGAGCACAAAGGATTGGCCGGCGGGAGCTTCGGTCCCATCGGATTTATGCGAAGCCACCTGCAGCGGCTGGATCAGCTTGAGAGTACCATCGGATCGCCGACGTACCGCCGGAATCGAAATTTTTTGGCCGATTTTGAGACGTTTTATATCACGAATGTTGTTCTCGGCTTTGATTTCCTCGATAAACGATTCCGCCTCGCTGTTACTCAATCCGTAATCACGTATCAGTATTTTAAAGAGGTGATCGCCAGGCCTGACGGTGTAGTAGGTTTCATTCTTGACTGCTGCCGTTCTGCCGACACGGGCCTTGGAAGAACGCACTTTTCTTTTTGCGGAAGGCTTTGCAGCAGGGGCAGGACCGGCAAGAGTCTGCGGATCGATCTCAAAGCGTGGGTCCATGGCTGCGCCGGACAATGAGACAGCACAGAACGCAACCAGACAGGTAACAGCCAATATGGTCTGGCAGAATTTT
>JACMKN010000122.1 GCA_014380135.1 Deltaproteobacteria bacterium | reverse complement strand
GCTGCTGATGACCGATCCGGTCGATGCGGTAATCGGCGACAGCCACGGCAAGTTCGCCGCCCGCGACGCCAAAGTACCGCTGTTCCGCTTCGGTTTCCCGGTTTTCGACCGGGTCAACAAGCATCGCTACCCGCTGGTCGGATATCAGGGTGTCGTCAACATGGTGACCGAAATCTGCAACAAGTTCATCGACATCAAGGATGAGACCTGCGAGGATCAGCAATTTGAATTGATGCGATAACGGTCAGAATAAAAACTGTGAACACAGAAGGGCACTCGCAACGGGTGCCCTTTTTTTGTTTGTGTTTCATCCACAATCTACCGATCAAAACTATTTGGAGATCATCAGCATTTAGCATCAGTAACACCTTGAGTTGACACCTTATTAAGGTATAATGATCCGCCGCAATGACCCTGTTTCTTTCACGGCTGTCGCTGCTGTCGAAAGATCTCGCCAGGGTCAGACAATCACGTCAATATAAAAATATAGTCAACGGGAGTAGCTGTATGGATGAACTCATCTCCAGCCGCAACGGCGCGGTGTTCGATGCCGGTTTCCAGTCATTGGCCGGTCTGGCCCTTGATTCGGCGCAGGATCAAATCCTGTGGGCCGATGCCGGCGGCAGACTGGTCTACGCCAACCGGAGTGTCTGCCTGGCGCTCGAATACTCGCGGGAAGAGCTGCTGTCCATGACCGTCAGCGACATCTGTCCCGACCTTCCGCCGCAGCTCTGGGCTGAACATTGGCAGCAACTCAAGGCTGCCGGGCAGATGGTGCTGACGGTCAGGCGGCGTTCCCGCTCGGGTAAAGACCAGCTCGTGGAAGTCGCGACCACCTTCGTGCAGCAGGACGGCCGGGAATATTCCTGTGCCATCGGGCGGGCCATATCCGATTGCACACTCGTCGAGCGGGATCTGAGCGAGGCCAGGCAGCAGCTTGAGGTCATCTTCGACACCATGCAGGCCGGGATCGTCTTGGTGAACCCCCAGGGCATCATTACCTTTGCCAACCAGCACATGGCGGCCATGTTCGGCTGCCCGCTGGACGAGCTGATCGGCTCCAGCTACTCCGAACATGTGCATCCCGACCAACGTAATGTAGGTGACGAGCGCATGCGCCGGCTGATTGCCGGCGAGATCGACCATGTCCATCACGAGCGGCGTTATCTGCGCAGGAACGGCCGCATTTTCTGGGGGCACTTGAGCGGCCGCCGTCTTGAGGATGCCCAAGGCAATCTGATCTCGCTGGTGGGGGTCATCGCCGACATATCGGAAATCAAACAGGTCGAGGAGGCCTTGCGACAGAGCGAACAGAAATTCTCCAAGGCCTTCAGCCATGCCCCGCTGCTGATGTCAATCAGCGACTTACAGACAGGACGGCATCTGGAAGTCAACAATCGCTTCTGTGAAGTTTCAGGCTTCGAACACAGCGAAGTGATCGGCCGGACCTCGATAGAACTTGGCTGGTTTCCGGCTGCCGACCGCAACCGCATGCTAGGGATTTTGAAACGGGAGGGCAGGGTGCAGGATCTTGAAGTCCGGCTTACCGCCAAGGACGGCCGAGCGGTTATCTGCCTCTATTCCGCGGAAATAATAAACGTGGAGGGTTGTGACCGGCTTCTGTCCATAGCGCTGGACATAACCCAGCGCATAAAGGACCGCGAGGAGCTCGACCATGCCAATGAATGCTTCCATCGGGAGCGGGAGAAAGGGCAGCGCCTGGAGTCCCTGGGTCTTCTGGCAGGCGGCATCGCCCACGATTTCAACAACATCCTGACCGGTATTCTGGGCAACCTCTCCCTGGCGCGGGCCATGGTTGAGACGGGGCACCCTGCGGCGGGACGGCTGGAAGAATGCGAAAAGGCGGCCAGACGGGCCAGTGAACTGACCCGCCAGCTGCTGACCTTTGCCCGCGGGGGGCAGCCGGTCAAGAAGATTGTCGATATATCCCGGCTGGTCAGCGAGGCGGTGTCGTTTGCGCTGCACGGCTCCAAAGTGAAGGGCGTGCTGGAACTGAGCGACGGTCAGTGGAGCATCGCTGCAGACGAGGGGCAAATCAATCAGGCTCTCAATAACCTGCTGATCAACGCCGTCCAGGCCATGCCGGATGGAGGAACGGTCACGGTCAGGGCGGAGAATGTTGTCGCCGATGATTCGACCGGGAAATCGGGACTTTTTGTTCGTCTGACGATACGCGACACGGGGGTCGGCATTCCCCCCGACCTTCTGGCAAAGGTGTTCGACCCGTATTTTACGACAAAATCGGGTGGATCCGGGCTGGGGCTGGCTTCCGTCTATTCCATCGTAACGCGGCATGGGGGGACCGTGCAGGTCTCCTCGGAAATCGGGCGCGGAAGCGAGTTTGTGATCTGTCTGCCGACGGCCGGTGAGACGCTGCCACGGGAGCGGGACAAAGATGTTGTTCCCCATTCCGGGAAATCCGGCGCCGAGCGGGTGCTGGTGATGGACGACGAACAGATGATCATCGAAGTCGCCTCCATGATGCTGATCGAACAGGGCTGTAAGGTTGTCGATACCTGCAGCGACGGAGCTGAAGCTGTCAAATGCTACCTGGAGGCACTGGAGCGGGGCACGCCCTACGATGTTGTCATCCTGGACCTGACCGTGCCGGGTGGCATGGGGGGGCTGGAGGCGGCCCGCCGGATCAGGGAAATTGATCCGCAGGCCACTCTGATCGTTTCAAGCGGTTATTCCCAGAACGCCGTGCTGGCCGATTTGCACGGCCACGGATTTTCCGGGGCGGTCATGAAGCCCTATTCCCTGAAGAATTTCTCGGATGAGCTTGGGCGGGTTCTGGGCAAGAGGCCTTCGTGATCAAATCTTTTATCCGGCATTAAGGAGCGACATGCTGCGTCTTATCTCAATTGTGCAATTGGTCATTTGTGCTGCACTGCTGGCACTGCCGACCGCCTGCCGGAAACCCGAAGCGGTCCGGCTGGGGTTTGTGGGCGGGCTGTCCGGTCGGGTGGCCGACCTGGGGGTGGCCGGTCGGAACGGCGTCCAGCTGGCGGTGGAACAGCGCAATGCGGCCGGCGGCATCAACGGCCGGCCGGTCGAGCTTGTTGTCAGGGATGACGAGCAGAACCCGGAGACCGCCAGACGGGTGGTGGGCGAGCTGATCGGGCAAGGCATAGAGCTGGTTATCGGCCCCATGACCAGCAGCATGGCAACGGCGGTCGTTCCCCTGGTCAACGTTTCCGGAAGCATTCTGCTGAGTCCGACCGTGACAACGACCGAGCTGGCCGGCAAGGATGACAACTTTCTGCGGGTGATCTCCGTGACGAGCGACTATGCCTCAAAAAACGCCCGCTTCCAGTATGAAAAGTTTGGCGCCCGCCGCGTTGCAGCCATCTATGACACCGGCAACCGCTCCTATAGCGAAAGCTGGCTGAATGACTTCAGCAGCACCTTCACTGCGCTGGGTGGAAAAATTGTGCTGACCAAAACCTTCCGGTCCGGCCAGGATACGGCCTTCCAGCTCCTGGCGCAGGAGCTGCTGCTGTCGCAGGCCGATACGGTGCTGATCATCGGCAATGCCGTAGATGCGGCCCTGATCTGCCAGCAGATTCGCAAGCTTGACCAGAACAAGCGGATCGCCATGTCGGAATGGGCTTCCACAGAACGTTTCACGGAGCTGGCCGGCACGGCCTCCGAAGGGGTGATGGTCGCCCAGTTCCTGGACCGGAACGACAGCTCGCAGCGCTACCGGGACTTTCTGGCGGCGTACCGGGCACGCTTCAGGCAGGAACCGGGATTTGCCGGAGTGGCCGGATACGACGCGGCCCAGGTCGCGCTGGAAGCCTGCGCCATCCGCAAGAAAGGGGAAAGTCTCAAGAATGTCATCATCAGAAAGGGAAGCTTCCAGGGGCTTCAACAGCCGCTGACCATTGACCGCTTCGGGGATGCCGACCGCAAGACCTTTACGACCGTGATCCTTAACGGTCAGTACATTACGGTGAAGTAGCCCATGACTGTCCATTCACTACGACGCATATTGACGTTGCAACCGATCCTGGCCATGCTTCTGCCGTTCGGATTGGCGGCTCTGACCGGATTGTTCTGGGTGCTGCCGCAGATCAGAAGCGATGCCGAATCCCGGCAGCTTCAGAT